>DASVGA010000377.1:0-2984 GCA_036379795.1 Actinomycetota bacterium
CCCGAGCTGTGAGCGCCGGGCGAGTTTCGAGGTCGCCTGCGAGCCGCGGAAGAGGCTCCCCTGCGCCCGCTCCCACGCCTGCAGGTCGGGGAACGTCGCCTGCACGCTCAGGCGATCGACGTCGCCCGCGTAGAGCCCGGCGAGGAGCGGGCCGACCGCGAGGTCGGTCGCCTCGTCGCCGAACCGGCGGCGCAGGAGCGAGCCCAGCGACTCGTCGCGATCGCTCCGGCGAGGCCGCCTCAGCAGGTCCTGCGCGGCGCGGCGCTTGCCCGCCCCCGACAGGCCCGGCCACCGCATGAGGTCACCGATCTCACCCGGGATGCCGAACGGAGCGTCCTTGATGAGCGGCACGAGGCCGGTGTCGGTCCACAGGTACGCGCCGGTCGCGCCCGGCGTCTCGAGCTCGATGCCGAGCTCCCGGCAGAGCTCGACCGCCCACGGCTTGCGAGCGAGGAACGAGTCCGCGCCGGCCGGCAGCACGAGGTCGCCGACCGTCACGTTGCGGAGCTTGCCGCCCGCCGCAGATCCGGCCTCGAGCACGGTGACGTCGATCGCCGGGTCGGCCTGCATCAGGCGGTACGCGACGGTGAGCCCGGTGACACCGCCGCCCACGACGACCACACGACGGGCGCGCGACGCGCTCACGCCCGCGGCACCGTCGCCATGTGATCGCGAACCACCTCGGCGAGCACATCGAGGAAGGCGGGATCGTCGTTCGGCATGCGGGTGCGGGCGAAGACCAGGCCCGCCCCTTCCGCGATCTCGCGCGCCTCGATGTCGAGGTCGTAGAGGATCTCGAGGTGGTCGGCAACGAACCCGGCGCTGCAGACGAGCACGGCTCGATGACCCTGCTCCGCGATCTGCACGATGACGTCTTCGACCGGGGGTCCCCACCACGGGTCGGCGGTTCGTCCGGCGCTCTGCCAGGCGATGAGGTATCGCTCGATGCCGAGTCGTTCGGCCACCAGGTCGGCGGTGCGTTGCAGCCCGTCGCGGTAGCGGCACGAGTCGTCGCAGTCGCAGTACTTGCACCGCTGCGTGCCGTCGGCGACGGTGCGCACCGGCAATGAGTGAGCGCTGAAGATCACCACGGTGTCGTCGTGAACCTCGTGGGGCATGCCATCGAGCGCCTCGCGCACCCGCTCGGTGAGGAACGCGATGAACGCCGGGTAGTCGTGGTAGCTGCGCACGAACGTGAACACCGGCGTCTCGCCGTGATCGTCGACCGCCTGGGCAACGCGCTCGACGTAGGTCTCCACCGACATGCCCGACCAGTGCGGCGCCATCACGATGCCGATCCCTCGCTCGATGCCGTCGTCGCGCATCTGCTCCACGCCGTCGGTGATGAACGGCGGCGAGTGCTTCATGCCCAGGTACGCACGGAAGCGATCGGACCCCGCGTCGTCGTTCAGGCGATCGACGAGTCCCTCCGCCTGCGCCCGCGTGGTGTCGAGCAATGGGAAGACGTTGCCGATCGCCGCGTAGCGGTCCTTCAGCTCCTGCAGGTGCTCGGGGCTCGGCGCACGGCCGCCTCTGATGTCGGTGTAGTACCGCTCGATGTCGTCGGGACCGGCGGCCGTGCCGTAGGCCATGACGAGCACCCCGATCGGCGATGCGTCGATCACGCTGTGCTCCTCTCGGTCTCACGGTGCACGAGCTCGACGACGCGGGCGAGGGTGTCGGGCGGCGTATCGGGAAGCACGCCGTGCCCCAGGTTGAAGACGTGCCCGTCATTACCGCTCACGCGATCGAGGATGTCACGCGTCTTGCGCTCGACGGTCTCCCAGGGCGCGCCGATCACGGCGGGGTCGAGGTTGCCCTGCACCGCGCGATCGTGACCGACACGGTCCCACCCCTCGTCGACGGGCACACGCCAGTCGATGCCGATCACGTCACCGCCCGAGGCGGCCATCTCACCGAGCAGCTCACCGGTGCCGACGCCGAAATGGATCACGGGCACGTCGTCGAGCTCCGCCTCCAGGTGCGTGAACAGCTCGCGCATGTGCGGCTGCACGCTGCGCCGGTAGTCGTCGCGGTCGAGCGCGCCCACCCAGGAATCGAAGACCTGCAGGGCCTGGGCCCCGGCTTCCGCTTGCGCCAGAAGATGTGGAAGCACGATCGTCACGAGGGCTCGCATGAGGGCGTGCCAGGTCGCAGGATCACCCTGCATCAGCGCCTTCGTGCGCTCGTGGGTGCGGCTCGGTCCGCCCTCGATCAGGTAGCTCGCGAGCGTGAAGGGCGCGCCCGCGAACCCGATCAGTGGCACGTCGAGCTCCTTGCGGAGCAAGCGGATCGCCTCGAGCGCCTCGGGCACGTCGCGCTCGGGCTCCAGCGGCCGCAGCCGCTCGATGTCGCTCGCTCCGCGCACGGGCGTTCCGACGAGCGGACCCGTGCCCGGCTCGATGCGCACGTCGATGCCGACACCGGCGAGCGGCACCATGATGTCGCTGAACACGATCGCGGCGTCGAGGTCCATGCGCCGCAGCGGCTGCAGCGAGATCTCGACGACGGTGGCGGGGTCCTTGCAGGTTTCCAGGATGTCGCGATCCCCGCGCAGCTCCCGGTACTCCGGCAGGTAGCGGCCGGCCTGCCGCATGAACCAGACGGGCGTGCGATCCACCGGCTGACGGCGGCACGCACGCAGGAACCGATCGCGGAAGGGGGCCGAGCTCACCCCGTCAGTCTACGGAGCCTCGGAGCACCAACCCTCTGCGCTTGCGTCGGTAGGGTGGCGGGGGAGGTGACCGACATGGCCGGAAGGTTGCACGGCAAGCGGGTGGTGGTGCTGCTGGCGGAAGGCTTCGAGGATCTCGAGTTCCACGTTCCGCTGATGCGGCTGCGTGAGGAAGGTGCAGACGTGACCGTCGCAGGTCTCACGACCGACGAGGTCGCAGGCAAGCACGGGCTGCCCGCCGGCGCCGACGTGACCCTCGAGGAGATCGACGGCGACGCGTTCGACGCGATCGTCGTGCCGGGCGGATGGG
>DASVGA010000378.1:0-2700 GCA_036379795.1 Actinomycetota bacterium
CGTCGCGCTCGGGCGTCCTGCCGCCGGCGAGCACGGCGACGTTCACGGATGCAAGCTTCCGTAGAGCGTGCGCTCGTCGTCGAGCAGGCTCCCGAGACGAGCGATGCCCTCGCGGATCCGATCCTCCGGCGGATGGCAGAACGCGAGCCGCATCTGGTTCCCTCCCCGGCCGTCGGCATAGAAGGCGGTCCCGGGAACGTAGGCGACCCGGCGTTCGACCGCCGCCGCCAGCATGGCTCGCGTGTCGATCCACGCGGGAAGCGTCACCCACACGTAGAAGCCGCCCTCCGGGTGCGTGTACGTTGCCTCGCCGGGGAGATGCTCCCCGATCGCGTCGAGCATGACGTCGCGGCGAGAGCGGTAGATGTCGTTCAGGACCCCCAGGTTGGCTCGCCATCGATCGCCGTCGGCGAAGTAGCGCTCGGTCGTGAGCATCGTGAACGACGAGCCGCAGAGGTCGGCGGCTTCCTTCGCCAGCACGAGCCGCTGCACGACCGATTGTTCCGCGAGCGCCCAGCCGACGCGAACGCCGGGGGAGAAGGTCTTCGAGACGGTGCCGAGATAGATCACGTTGTCAGGATCCATGCTCCGAAGGGTCGGCAGCGCCGCTCCATCGAATCGGAGCAGGCCGTAGGGGTTGTCCTCGATGATCGGGATCGCGGCTTCGCGGCAGATCGTCGTGAGCTGAACCCGCCTTTCGTATGATAGCGTCACACCAGAGGGGTTGCCGAAGGTCGGGCAGGTGTAGACGAACTTCGGTCGGTCCCCGCGTGAGATCGCCGCTTCGAGCTCGTCCACGATCATGCCGTCGTCGTCGATGTCGATCGGCAGGAACCTTGGCTCGTACGCGCCGAACGCCGTGAGTGCTCCGACGTAGGCTGGAGCCTCGACGGCGATCTGATCGCCCTCGTCGATGAAGATCTTGCCGAGCAGATCGAGGGCCTGCTGGGCGCCGGTCGTGACGACCACGTCCTCGGGATCGGCGTGCACATCCTCTGCGGCCATCAGCTCCACGAGTCGGGCTCGCAGCGAGGCATGGCCTTGGCCGCCGGCGTACTGCAGCGCCGTCGAGCCGTGCTCGTCGAGCGTGCTGCGAACGACATCGAGGACCTCGTCGAGCGGTAACGCCTGCACGTAGGGCATGCCGCCGGCGAGCGAGACGACCTCGGGCCGTGACGCCACCGCGAACAGCGCCCGAACCTCGGACGCCGACATGCCGGCCGTGCGATGGGCGTACAAGTCGACGAATCGATCGATCGAGAGCTCGGTCATGGGAAGACCGGAAGGCTAGCAGCGCATCCGAGGCCGACGTGGGAGCACCGGGACGGCTCGGCCGACGACTCCGTCAGTAGCCGGCGGTGACACCCCATTCAACCGGCATGCACAGTCCGGTGATCGGCGCAGAATCGGGGGACGCGAGGAAGGCCACCACCGACGCGATCTCGTCCGGGCGGATGAACCTCGCGCGTTCACCCTGGGGGAGCGTGGCCTTCAGCGCATCGAGGTAGCCCGCAGGGTCGCCCCCTCCGAAATCCCGTGCCTGGCCGGCGAGCATCGGCGTGTCGACATCGGCGGGACAGACGCTGTTCACGCGAACCCCCTGTGGTGCGAGCTCGAGCGCCAGGGACCTGACCAGCCCGTTGACACCGAACTTCGAGGCGCAGTAGATCGCCGCCTCCGGGCCGCCGACGAGTCCGTAGTCGCTCGAGATCGCCACGATGCTGCCCTGCGTCTCGACGAGCGCGGGGATCGCCGCGCGGCACGCGAAGAACGTGCCCTTGAGATTGACGTCGATCGTTCGGTTCCAGTGCGCCTCGGTCATCCCGGCGCTCGGCCCCTCGACCCACACGCCGGCGGCGGTGACGAGCAGGTCGAGTCGCCCGTGACGTTGCAGCGTGGTGGCCACCATGCGATCGCACTCGGTCACCGAGCTGACGTCGGCGATCACGGTATCGGCGCCCTCCACCTCACGCGCAGCGAGCTCGAGGCCTCCGGCATCGAGATCCGCCAGCACCGCCGTGCCACCGTCGCGCACGATGCGGGCGGCGATCGCGCGCCCCATACCGCCGGCGCCGCCGGTGATCAGGCCGACGGTCGGCGGGTCGGTCATGCCGACGGCTCGGACCGCTCGACCTGCGGGAAGACCCGTTCGGCGAGCACCTCGAGCATCTCCAGATCGTCGAAGAGTTCGTGGTTCAGCATGATCCGCTCGACCCCCGCCTCGGCGTACGCGTTCAACCGCTCGGCCGCTCGGTCGGCGGAACCGACGATGCAATGGGCCTCGAGTTCCTCGAGCTCGTCTTCGAACCGGGCGGCGCGCATCGCGCGCGCGCGAGCCCGCTCGATCAGACGCATCGCGTCAGCCTCGGTCTCACCCACGTAGCACCACGTCATGACCGAGGTGGTCAGCGTCAGCTGGTCCCGGCCGTCGGCGTCGAGCCGGTCCCGCACCGGCCCGAAGCGCTCGCGCGCCTGGTCGGGAGAGGGACCGACGGTGTTGAACTCGTCGGCCCATCGCGACACGAGCGCCGCGATCCGAGGCCCGCCGTTGCCGCCGATCACGATCGGCGGGTGGGGGGTCTGCACGCCCTTGGGCGTGAATGCCACGTCGTCGAGAGCGTAGCGGTCGCTATGGAACGAGAACCGATCGTCGGTGAGCAGGCCGTGAACGATCTCCAGCTGCTCCTCGAGCATGTCGAA
>DASVGA010000379.1:0-5762 GCA_036379795.1 Actinomycetota bacterium
GTTACCGGGGGCCACGGCCACAACGTCGGGTTCGCCCGCGAGGTCGACGGCGCCGACGACATGCGGCGCGCCGTGCGTGAGGAGATCAAGGCCGGCGCGAAGGCGATCAAGGTCGTCGCGACCGGCGGCGTGCTCACCCCCGGCATCGGCGCCACCTTCACCGCCTTCACGTCGGAAGAGCTCGGCGCCGCGGTCGACGAGGCCCATACATGGGGAAGGGGCGTCGCCTCCCATGCGATCGGCAGCGAGGGCGTCGGCCGTTCCGTGCGCGCCGGGGTCGATTCGGTCGAGCACTGCGTGCAGCTCACGGCGGCCGTTGCCCGCCAGATGAAGGAAGGGAACACGTTCCGAGGCCCCACGCTCTCGGCGGCGTTCGGCATGATCGAGCATCCCGCCGAGGTGCCCGACTACGCGCTCGAGAAGATCAGCTCGGTCATCGACGACGCGGAACGCTCGCAGGCGATCGCGCTGCGAGCCGGCGTGCGCCACGTCTGCAGCACCGACGCCGGCACGCCCTTCAACCCGCATGGAAGCGCGCCGCTCGAGCTCGCGCGCCTGGTCGCCTGGGGCATGCGGCCGCTCGACGCGATGGTGGCTGCCACCTCGAACGGCGCGGAGCTGCTGCGCGTTCCCCACGTGGGCGTCGTGCGCCCCGGCGCGCTCGCCGACCTCGTGCTCTACGACGCGAACCCCGTCGACGACATCGACGCCCTGCGTTCCCCTCGCGCGGTATGGAAGGCCGGCGCGGTCGTCACGGGCAGACCCCCGGGCCCCGGTCGCTCAGGTCGTTGAACGGAGGATCCGCTCCAGGGCCGTCACCCCGCGGGCGAGCTGCTCGAGCTCCTTCCTCGGAAGCGTCGTGAGCAGGGCGCTGAACGCTTCGACGCGGCGGCGGCGACCCTCGAGCAGGGCGGCGCGGCCCCGGTCGGTCGCCGCCACGAGCACGGCGCGTGCGTCGTCGGGGTCGGGGGAGCGCGACACGTACCCGTCGCGCTCGAGCCCGTCGATGAGCCTGGTCATCGTGGGGGGCTCGACCTGCTCGATGCGCGCGAGCCCCCCGATCCGCTGGGGGCCGGCGAACACCAGCACCGAGAGCGCGGACAGGCGCGGGGCAGAGATGCCCAGCCCCTCGTCCTCGACGCGCAGGCGGCGCAACAGGTGGATCGCGGCCGAATGGAGCCGGTCGGCCACCGCATCCACGTCTCGCGCTGGGGAAGTGCGCCTCCGCGTGGTCACCGAACGCACGGTGACATATTTAGTTAGGCTACGCAAATAGAATGACGGGAGGAGACCGATGGCAAGCACATCCGAGGACTTCTTCGCGGCGATCGAGGCGGGCGATGCTGACCGGGTGCGAGCGTTGGTCGAGGCCGACCCCTCACTCGCGACGTCGCGCGATGCCGAAGGCGTCTCGGCGCTCATGCGAGCCCGCTACCGGTTCGACGACGCGATCGTCGATGCGATCCGCCCACGCGTTCCGGAGCTGGACCTGTTCGAGGCCGCGACGTTCGGCGATGTTCCGCGGTTGGAAGAGCTGCTCTCGAACGGTCCGGCTTCCGTGGCCGCCATGAGCGGTGACGGATTCACGGCGCTGCACCTCGCGGCGTTCTTCGGACACGCCGACGCCGCCCGGCTGCTCTTGCGTCACGGGGCTGACCTTGATGCGCCGGGAACCGGGTGGATGACTGGTACCGCGCTGCACTCAGCAGTGAGCGCCAGGCACGAGGACGTCGTGGCGGCGCTGCTCGAGGCTGGCGCCGATCCGAACGTCCGTCAATCGGGCGGTTGGACCCCGCTGCACTCGGCAGCCCACAACGGCGATCTCCGCATCCTCACGCGGCTGCTCGAAGCGGGGAGCGACCCCTCCGCGGTGAACGATGACGGCACCACTGCCCGAGCGATGGCCGAAGCCACCGGCGATCTGGCCAGCGTCGCTGCGATCGAGGCCGCCGTCGACGGCAGATAGGTCTGCGCCCTACCGGCCCGGGTAGTCGGTGAACCGGTACTCCTGGGCTTCTGAATCGCAGGGATTGCCACGCCCGAACGTGATGTGTCCCTCGGTGACGTCGGCGATGCACCAGAACGCGGTCTTCACGGCGGCGCCCGGAGCTGCGTGACGACAGACCGAGTCGGGCGCCGCCTCGTGATCGCTCAGGATCTCGCGCATCACCCCGGGGGTGACCGAGCCTGCGGGCTGGGCGGCGATGAGCTCCCGCGCCCGCTCGTACCGCACCGCCGAGTGCGCCGCGTATCCGGGGTCGCCCTCGAACGGCAGCATGCGGTCGCACACGTAGTGGTTCGTGTGCACGAGGTGGTCGTCGTCATCGAGGCCGGTCACCTCGGCGTCGGTGGCGCTTCCCTCGACGTTGGCCACACCGCCGTCGGCGCTCGTGAGCACGTTGTTGTAGCTCGAGGCTCGGTCGGGGCGAAGCGACATCGCGACCATCTCGTCGAGGGAGCGGGCACGCATCATCTCGAGCACCTGGTGCGAGCGCGAGATGCCGAGTCGCTCGTCGTTGGGCGTGAGCTCGTTGCCCGTGAGCGAGAGGCCGGCGTCGTTGAAGCCGACGCTCAGCCACGGCACGCCGCCCAGCTGGAACGTCGTCGGGTCGTCGCCGACCTGCTTCTCGATGCCCACGATGTGTTGCTCGGCCGATGGCCGCAGGTCGTTCGTGTGCCCGACGAGCAGGTGGCCGTCGGCGGTCGCGCGAGGCCCGGCCACGACGTCGCTGCACCGGCCCGTCGTCACCTTCTGCCGCGGCTCGTACCAGAGCTCCTCGATCGACGCGGCGAAGAACGTCAGCGGGTCGAGGCCGGCCGCCTCGGCGATGCCGTCGAGCTCATCGACGAGCCAGGGGAGCCGCGGCTCGGTGAACGCCCGATACTCGGCGGCGAGCTCGCGCTGCCGCTGCAGGGTGCGGCCGGCGGGGAGGTCGTCGAGCGCCTCCGCGGCCTCGGCGTGCAGCCGGTTGCGGGCGAGTTCCCCGAGCTGACGCCCGGCCTCACGGTGCGTCGGGGCGGCGATGCGGATGATGTCGATCAGCGGCGGCGTCACGAGGTCAGCTCCGCGAGCAGGGCGCCGAACGCGTCGAGGTAGGCGTCGACGTCGGCCTCGGTTGCGGGCACCGGACAGGTCGGACCGGCGCCGACGATGGCTTCCCACACGCCACGGTTCGCGAGGTAGACGCGCATCAGGCGGCGAAGCGGCACGTCGAGGGTCTCGGAGGCTTCGGCGGCGTCGCGCGGCATCGAGGGCGCGAACGTGTAGCCGGAGCGCGGCCAGAAGCGATGGGTCGTCCAGGGCACGCCGGCGGCCGAGATGGCGGCTTCGATGCCGTCCGCGAGCCGGGTGCCCAGCGCATGCGTGTGCTCGTACGCCTCGGGCGTGAGCACCTCGCCGAGCGTGGCGCGGGCTGCAGCCATGGAGAGCGGGTTGCCGAACAGGGTGCCGCCGGTCGCGACGGCCGGCTTCCTGTCGTCGTGGTCCGAGGGGCGGCGGAGGATGTCGGCGACCTCGTCGGTCATGCCGTAGGCGCCGAGCGGCACGCCGCCGGCGATCGACTTGCCCGTCGTGACGACGTCGGGCTCGAGCTGCCACTCGGACGTGAGTCCGCCGGGGCCGACGACGTGCGTATGGGTCTCGTCGTAGCAGAGCAGGGTGCCGGTCTCGCGGGTCGCGGCGCGCAGCGCTTCGTGGAAGCCGGGATCGGGCACGAGCAGTCCCACGTTGTTCGTGAGCACGGGCTCGGTCGTGACGATCGCGATCTCGCGCGTCTCGAGCGCCGCCCGCAGGGCGTCGACGTCGTTGAACGCCACCATGACGACGTTGCGGGCCACGTCGCGCGGCAGCCCGGCTTCCTCGGCGACGAGCTCGTCACCATGCTGCTCCACGAGCGCCTCGTCGAAGTGGCCGTGGTACTTGCCGTGGAAGAACAGCACCTTCTCGCGTGCGGTCGCGGCGCGCGCGATGCGCAGCACCTCGAGGTTCGCGTGGGTCGCGCTCAGCGTGAACTGCCACTGGGGAAGCGCATAGCGCCGGCCGAGCTCGGTCGCGACCCAGACGGAATCCTCGCTCGGCAGGAGGAACTGCGAGCCGGCCGCCATGCGACGCGAGACCGCCTCGACGACCGGGTCGGGTCCGTACCCGGTGAACATCGACATGTCGGCGATGTTGAAGTCGGAGTACTCGTTGCCGTCGATGTCACGGAACCTCGAGCCCTTGGCGTCGTCGACCCACAGCGGCGGGTGGTCGTAGGAGGTGCGGAGCCACGACATCGGCACGCCGTTGGGCATGACGTGCTCGGCGAGGCGCCAGGTTTCGATGCTACGAGGGTGGAGCTCGGCGAAGCGAGCGTCCTCGCGCTCCTTCAGCTCCTGGACCTTCGCGGCCTCGACGCCCGGGGCGCTCATGGAGTAGGTCTACCAGGTCTTCCGCACGGTGGATCAGCGGGTGATGACTTCCAACGAACCGTCGCGGCCGCCGGCGATCACGGCGTCCGACGTCATCAGCGATGGAGTCAGGGCACCCCCGCCGAGGCTCACGATCGGTTCGGCCGGGCAGGCAACGGTCGATGCGAGTGGGTCGCAGGCCAGGTCGACGACGCTCGCCGATCCGTCGGTCGACGTGACGAGCGCCGTGTCGCCGTCGACGACCGGCGGCAGGAGCGCGCTCGAGGAGACCTCGTAGGAGGCGATGGACTCGCATCGGGCGTCGTCGCACGACGCGGCGAAGACGTACAGCCGGCCGTCGGGCCCGGCCACCAGGACCCGATCGCCCGCGACCACCGGGGCGCCGAGCGGGCGTGGCGGCGGCGCGTTCGCGACGCTCGGCTCGGCCGGCGTGAGATGCGCGCGCCAGACGGGGTCACACCGGCCCGAGCACGAGGTCGAGAACGCGAGCAACCGTCCCCGCGCCACCGTGTATGCGAGACCGTCGCCCACCACGGCCGCGCCGGCCCTCCCCTCGAAGCGAGCGGTCCACACGGGCTCGCACGCCGCACCGCAGACCGCCGGGAAGGCCGACAATCCCGAGCGCCGGCCCGACGAGCTCACGATGACGAGACCATCGCCGAGCGCGGGAGCGCCCGGCGATGGCTGTCCGGCCACCTCTGCGCTCCATGCCGGCGTGCACTCGAGCCCGCCGGTCGCGCACCCCAGCGGGAACGCGTAGAGCGCGTCTGATGTGACGTAGACGAAGTCGAAGTTGGCTGCGGGCTGCGACACGGGGCCCACGCCGGCCTCGCCGATCCAGTCGGGAGTGCATCCGTCGGTGCCGCAGACGTCGGGGTAGGCGAGCAGCATGCCGTCGGCCGAGCCTGCGAACACACGTCCCTCGGTGACGAGCGGAGCCGACAGGGGGCCCGCGGCGCCGGCCGTGTCGTTGCTCCACCGCGGTGCGCAGATCGCGTTGTCGGGCACGCATGAGACCGGGAAGACGGTGATCGCGTCGCTCGAGACGTAGAGGCGGTTCTCCTCGACCGCGAGGCCCGTGACGGGAGCGGGGAGGTTCGCCGTCCAGTCGTAGGTGGCGACGCTGCTCGGCGAGGCTCGCGGGGGCTGGCGTCCGGCAGCCCGCAGCACGCGGATCGTGCCGCCGACGACGGCGAGCCCGACGGCCGTCGCGAGCAGGGCCACGGCGACGCGGATCGCGAGCCGTCGATGGTGCCGATAGGCGTCTGCTACGTGACCGAACACGGCGCCCATCGTGGCGCAGCGGGGGGCTAGGTGTCTCGCGAGGCGCTCGCGACATGGGCGCCGGTTCG
>DASVGA010000380.1:0-3796 GCA_036379795.1 Actinomycetota bacterium
GGGCACGGGGTGCTCGGTGCGTTGATCGAGGAAGCCGGTCCGCTCCGGCTTCCCGACATCAGCGAGGACGCCAGGTCGGTGGGGTTCCCGGCGAACCATCCCCCGATGCGGTCGTTCCTCGGCGCTCCTGTCGTAGCCCGCGGTGCCGTGTTCGGCAACATCTACCTCACCGAGAAGCAGTACGCCGACGAGTTCAGCGAGCAGGACGAGGACGCGCTCGTCGTGCTCGCGTCGCAAGCGGGCATCGCGATCGAGAACGCGCGTCTCTACCAGGAGTCCCAGCGTGCCCAGCGCGACCTGGCTCGCCTAGAGCTGCTCGAGGAGCGGGAGCGCATCGCGAAAGAGCTGCACGACGGTGTGATCCAGTCGCTGTTCGCGGTCGGCATGGGCCTGCAGGGAACCGCGGCGGCGGCCGAGGACCCGCAGGTGGCCAGGCGACTCGAGGCCGCGGTCGAGGAGATCGACGGAGCGATCCGGGACCTGCGCAACTACATCTTCGGGCTCCGCCCGGGCATCCTCGCCGACCGTCATCTCGGTCAGGCCCTGCAGCAGCTCGCTCAGGAGTTCCAAACCAAGACCGACGTGGTCACGATCGTCGACGTGGATCCCACCGTGGCATCGGCCCTGGCTGCGAAGGCGGCCGACGTGGTGCTGCTCATCCACGAGGCCCTGTCGAACGTCGGGCGTCACGCTGGGGCCGCCACGTGCCGCATCTCCCTCCACCGCAAGGGAGCCGACGCGCTGCTGGAGATCGACGACGACGGCGCCGGTTTCGACGTCACTCGGCCTCGCACAGGCATGGGGATCGCCAACCTCGAGAGCCGGGTGGTGGGCGACCTCGGCGGCTCCTTCGCGATCGAGAGCGCGAAGGACCAGGGCACCACCGTGCGTGCCCTGATCCCGCTGTCGCCGGCATGACCGGCCGGCGCGCGCGCCGGTCTACGAGACGACGAGCGCTGTCACCATGCCGAACATGCCTTCGGGCCCTTCCACGTGCGGAAGGATGTGGCAATGGAACGCCCACGCCCCCGGGTAGTCGGCGCGCACGAGCACATCGAACCGCTGCCCCGGCGCGATCACCAGCGTGTCGGCCAGGTACGGCTGATCGAGGGGGAACCCGTCCTGCGCGACCACCTCGAAGTGGAACCCGTGCAAGTGCATCGGGTGCAGCATCGACCCGTCGTTTGCGAGGTGCAGCAGCACCCAGTCACCTCGCTCCGCGGTGAGCGGGGCGGTCGCCGGGAACGACTTGCCGTTCAAGGTGTAGCCGAGCGGCCCGTCCCCGAGGAACATCGTGTATTCCTGGTCGATCTGCGCGGGTGGACCGGTACGGAGATGGCCTGAGGCGTCGGTCGTGTACGAGGGGTACGACCACGTGCCCTTCTCCGGCAGCACGAGCAGCGCGCCGTAGAGCCCTGCGCCCACCTGCGCCGTGGAGTTGAAGTGCGAGTGGTAGACGTAGAAGCCGGGTGGGTCGACGACCCGGAACCGGTAGGTCCACGAGCGTCCAGGCATGATCGGGTCCTGGGTCACGAACGGCACGCCGTCGAACTCGTTGGGCACGGTGACGCCGTGGAAGTGCAGGGTCGTCGGCTCGTCGAGCTGGTTCTCGAGCACGAACTCCACCCGGTCGCCCTGGCGCACCCGGATCTCGGGGCCGGGCACCTGCTCGTTGAACGACATCGCGTCGACGAACTGATCCTTCGCCACCTCCCAGCTCACCGGCATCGTGTACAGCTCGAACCGCTTCGTGCCGTCGGGAAGGATCGTCGCCTTCATCGGCTGGCCGCCCTGGGTGCTCGTCTGATCGCCGGCCAGGAAGTCCTGCACGCCTTGTTCGTGCATCGATGCCATCTGCTCGGCGGGCATGGTCGTCGTGGCGGTGCTGCCGGTAGCGCCAGCCGCCTCCGGAAGTGGCGCCGATGGCTCGGCGCCTGCTTCGACGGTCGCGACCATGCCCAGGTCGGTGTGGCCGGGCACGGTGCACAGGGCCTCGTAGGTGCCCGCGGCGAGTGCAGGCAGCTCCAGCGTGGTCTCTCCGCCGGGATCGATCATCGGAGTCTCGATCGTGGAGCCGTCGACCGTGACCCCGAACGTGTGCGGCGCTTCCCCGTGGTTCATCACCGCCATCGACAATGGCGTGTCGGCCGGCACCGCGATCGTCGCGGGCTCGATCGCGAAGTCGGACAGCATGACCTCGACGGCGGCCGGGGCGGCCTGAGCCTGCGTCCCGGCACCCGTCCCGTCGGTCGACGACGCTCCCCCACAGCCTGCAGCGACGAGTGCGAGCGCAGCCGCGCCCGCCACGATCGCGGTTCGGATCTGATCCATCTCGATGCTCCCTTCGGTTGATGGCGCGCGACGGCGCCGCACGCGCTCGTAGGAGTGTCGCCACCGAACAGCGGCGGGTCAGAGGTCGGTGGACCCCCAACGGCCGGGACCCCCGGCCCACGCCGTCACGACCGGCCCGGTCGATACTGCGAGGCATGTTCGCCCGGTACTTCGTGGAGATCGCCATGGACCCGGAGCGTGTCGTCGCGGCCCTCCACGACGATCCGCAGACGTGGTTGCCAGGTCTCGCGACCGATGCCCACCAGCGAGGAGACGATCTGCTCGCCGAGGTCGGGTTCGGCGAGAAGGTGCGCATGCGCCGGCTCGTGCACATCGAGCTCGGCGAGCCCGTCCGAGCCGCCACGAAGACGATCGTGCCGCTTCGGTGGATCGCGAGCGGGGCGCCCGGGCTCTTCCCCGAGTTGGACGCCGACCTCGAGATCGCGCCGCTCACGCCCGGTCGCTGTCAGCTCGCGATGAGCGCCCGGTACGTGCCGCCGCTCGGCCTGATGGGGCGCGCGCTCGATCGCGCCGTCCTGTTCCGGGTCGCCGAAGCCACGCTCAAGGACTTCCTCGATCGTGTGGCCGAGCGGTTGACGTCCGTCGAGACCGGCTCGGCCGCTGCATCCGGTTGACCCGGACCCGGTCGGCCCCGGCGAGTCCCATTAGTATCGCTCGATGAGCGGCACACCTCCGCTGAGGGTCATGCTTGTGGACGATCACGAGATCGTGCGCGACGGCATCAAGTCCATGCTCGACACCCAACACGACATCGTCGTCACGGCCCAGGCTGGCACCGTGCAGGACGCGATCGATGAGGCCCACCGCACGCGGCCCGACGTGGTCGTCATGGATGTGCGGCTCGCCGACGGCAGCGGCATCGAGGCCACACGCGAGATCCGTGCCGCCCGTCCAGAGACCCGGGTGCTCATGCTCACCTCGTTTGCCGACGACGAGGCGCTGTTCTCCTCGATCATGGCCGGGGCCTCGGGCTACGTGCTCAAGCAGGTCCGCTCCGACGACCTGCTGCGCGCGATCAGGGCGGTGGGCGCCGGCGACAGCTTGCTCGATCCGAGCGTGACGAGCGCGGTGCTGGACCGCCTCCGCAAAGGCAAGCACCTGTTGAAGGACGAGAAGCTCGCTCGTCTTTCACCGCAGGAGGAGCGCATCCTGACCCAGATCGCCGACGGCCGCACGAACCGTGAGATCGGCGACGACCTCCACCTCGCCGAGAAGACCGTCAAGAACTACGTGAGCGCGATCCTCTCCAAGCTCGAGGTGGCCCGCCGTGCCGAAGCCGCCGCCTATCTCGCGCGCCACACCACACTCCCCGGCACGGTCGAGGAGTAGCCCCCGACCCCTCGGTCCGAAGGTCCTGCGCCGCCTCGGCAAAGTCCCTGCCAGGAAGGGTCCTCCGACCGGTGCCGGCTACCTCCACCGCGACCATGCTGCGGGCATGGAAACC
>DASVGA010000381.1:0-5068 GCA_036379795.1 Actinomycetota bacterium
ACCGCGTTCGTCGGCGCTCCCGCGGTACGCCTCGTGGGTGTGGAGGCCGGAGGGCGCGGCATGGGCCTCGGCGAGCATTGCTCATCGATCACGAAGGGCCAGCCAGGAGTCCTGCACGGCGCCATGAGCTACCTGCTGCAGGACGACGACGGCCAGATCGTCGAGACCCACTCGATCTCGGCGGGCCTCGACTACCCAGGCGTGGGGCCCGAGCACTCCTGGTTGCACGACGAGGGTCTTGCCGAGTACGTGAGCGCCACCGACGAGGATGCCTTGGCCGGGTTCCGGGCGCTCGCGCGCGCCGAGGGCATCCTGTCTGCGCTCGAGCCCGCGCACGTGATCGGATGGCTGCTGCACCGACCCCTGTCCGAGGGAACCCGGGTGCTCGTCTGCCTCTCGGGTCGCGGAGACAAGGACCTGGACACCGTGCTCTCGGCGCTCGGCGACGAGGTCTCGCTCACGGCGCCCGAGGTCTGATGGCTGCTCTCGAGTCCGCGCTCCGAGCCCGGCGCGAGCGGGGTGGCAAGGCGTTCGTGCCGTACGTCACCGGCGGGTTCCCGGGGGTGGATGCCGAGCTGCTGCAGGCGCTCGCCGAGATCGGCGCCGACGCGATCGAGGTAGGGGTGCCGCATTCCGACCCGGTCATGGACGGCGGCGTGATCCAGCAGGCGTCGTCGGCGGCCCTCGCGGAGGGGGCCCACCCTCGTGACGTGTTCGCCACGATCGCGGAAGCGGCGCTCGCCGTGCCGGTCGCCGTGATGACCTACGTGAACCCCGTGCTGCGCCGGGGCGTCGAGGCTTTCCTCGACGACGCGATCGGTGCCGGCGTCTCGGGCATGATCGTGCCGGACCTGCCCGTCGACGAGGCCGAAGCGTTCGACGACGCCTGCGCCGCGAGGGACATCGACGCCGTGCTGCTCGCGGCGCCCGGCGCGACCGAGCCGAGGCTCGCGGCCATCGCCGCTCGCGCTCGAGGCTTCGTCTACTGCGTCGCGCGCTACGGCGTCACCGGGGCCGGCGGAGAACTCGGTACCACGGCCGAAGCGCTCGTCGGGGCGCTGCGCCCAATGACCGACCTTCCGCTCCTCGTCGGCGTCGGCGTCGGCACACCTCGACAGGCCGCGGACGCAGCCGCCTTCGCCGACGGGGTCATCGTGGGAAGCGCCCTCATGGCGAAGCTGGTCGACGGCGACCGCGTCGGCATGCTCGATCTGGCCGGCGACTTCAGGGCCGCGTTGGCCCTCGGGTAGGCTCACGGCGCATCCCGAGGGGCCTGCTCGAACGTATGCACGGACAGGCTGATCCGATGGAGCGATTGGCTAGCGGGTACGAGATGTGGTACCAACACCCGTCTCGATACACGAACACGAAGAGGGAAGGGGGCCCCATGAAGCGTCGATCCTGGCTCACGGTGGTAGCCACCGTAGCCGTGCTCTCCCTGGTGGCGAGCGCATGTTCCAACGACGACGGCACCGGCGGAGAGCCAACGGGTGACACCGGAGGGACCGTCGACGAGTTCGGCGTGATCGAAATCGGTGCCGACGAGCCCATCAATCTGGGTGTCGCCCAGGTGATCAGTGGCGCCGACGCCGCGTTGGGCACCGACCAGGTCAACGGCATCAAGCTGGCGGTGGACTACCTGGACAACGAGTTCGATGCGACTCCCGGCACGTTGCTCGATCATCCGGTCGAGCTGTCGGTCGAAGACGAGCTCTGCTCCGCCGAAGGCGGTCAGGCTGCCGCAACGGCGCTCGCCGCAGACCCGACGATCGTCGGTGTCATCGGAACGAGCTGCTCGAGCGCGGCGCTCGGTGTGGCCGACACGATCCTCGGCGACAAGGGCATCCTGCTGTTCTCGGGGTCGAACACCAGTCCGGCGCTGACCGATCCAGAGGCGCACCAGCCCTTCTATGCGCGCACGGCACACAACGACCGTATCCAGGGTGCGATCGTGGCTGAGTTCGCTCTCCAGGAGCAAGGCGCGACCAAGCTGGCGACGATCCACGACGAGAGCCCCTATACCCAGGGGCTCACTGCCGCCGCCGCTGTCAACTTCGAGGCCGGTGACGGCACGGTGACGGCGCAGGAGCAGATCAACTCCGAGGACACCGACTTCAAGCCCGTGCTGCGCTCGATCGCCGAGACCGACCCCGACGTGCTGTACGCGCCGGTGTTCGTGGCGGCGTGTTCGCTGATCCTCAAGCAGGCGGCCGACATCATGCCCGACGTCACGATCATGGCGTCCGATGGCTGCCAGAGCACCGACACGATCAAGAGCGCGGGCGAGGACGCGATCGAGGGAGTGTTCCTCTCGGGGCCGGATACATCGGCCTATCAGGAGGGCGAGTTCTACTCCTCGCAGTTCCTACCGGCATACGAGGAGCAGTTCGCCACACAGCCGACGTCGGTGTTCCACGCGCACGCGTTCGACGCGACGAACATCCTGTTCGACGCGATCGAGCAGGTCGCCGTGCAGAACGACGATGGGTCACTGGAGATCTCGCGCACGGAGCTGCGGGACGCGGTATTCGCGACGTCCGGATACGAAGGGCTGAGCGGCATCATCACCTGCGACGAGTTCGGTGACTGCGCGACCGACGTGGTCATCGGGATCTTCGAGGGACCGAACTGGCCCGTCGAAGGCGGAACCGGAGACGGCAAGCCGGTGTACACCGACACCAAGTCCTTGGACGACGTCCTGTAAGACCCGGTGAGATGATCCCAGGGCGGCCCGCCGCTCGAGCCGTCCTGGGGTCTCTCCTGACGAGAGGGGCGGTCGAGGCGTGTCGGATCCGGGGACGACACGGGCTGTCGACGCACGACTGAGCGGATTCGGCACGCTGCCCTGGCGGCGCATCATCCTCGTCGTGCTCGGCGCCACGATCACGTTCGTGGTGGTGGTCGGGGCCTATCGAACGCTCACGCTGCCGGCGGGTGAGCGGTACTCCGGCGACTTCTGGATCGACCAGACCGTGAACGGCTTGGGGCAGGGGGCCATCCTCGCCCTGATCGCGCTCGGGTACACGCTCGTGTACGGCATCCTGCGCATGATCAACTTCGCGCACGGCGAGGTGTTCATGGCGGGGGCTTTCATCTCGTTCTTCTTCGCCGATGCGTACCAGAAGAGCGGGTTCCTCAACTCGAGTCCGTACGCCTCGTTAGCGATCCTGTTCGTCGTGTCGATCGCCGGATCGGTCGTCGTCGCGGTGCTGCTCGAGCGGATCGCGTACCGTCGCCTTCGGAACGCTCCGAGGCTCGTGCCCCTGATCACCGCGATCGGGGCGTCGCTGTTCATCCAGAGCGCGTTCAGGGGGTTCTTCGGCCCCCAGCCCCGTGGGTATCCGCTTCCGGCGCTGCTCCGCGGCACGATCGAGCTCGGCGGCATCTCGGTGGCCAAGGACCAACTGCTCGTGTTCGTGACGGCGATCGTGGCGATGGTCGCCCTGCAGCTGTTCGTGAACCGCAGTCGGACGGGCCGCTCGATGCGCGCCGTCGCCGCGGACAGCGAGATCGCGAGCCTGATGGGCATCAACGTGGATCGCATCGTGGTGATCACGTTCATCGTCGGTGGCGTGCTGGCCGGCATCGCTGGCGTGCTCTTCGCGCTCGCGTTCCAACAGGTGGTGTTCACCATGGGCTTCCGGCCCGGCATCGCCGCCTTCACCGCCGCGGTGCTCGGCGGCATCGGCAGCATCGGGGGCGCGGCGCTGGGCGGATTCGTGATCGGATTGCTGCAAGCGCTCGGACCCGCCCTGTTCCTCGCGGGATTCGGCATCCCGAGCGAGTACTCGCTCCGCGACGTGTTCGTCTTCCTCGTGCTGATCCTCGTCCTGGTGTTCCGCCCCGGTGGGCTGCTCGGCTCGGGCGATGCGGAGAAGGTCTGATGCGCGCGGCCGTGCGCGTCGGGATCATCGCCGGCATGGTGACGACGTTCCTCGCGGCTGTCGGGTTGATCGGCAACTTCACCGACCTGAACCTGATCGGCGAGGAGGTCACGTTCGCCCAGCTGATGCTCGTACTGTCACCCCTGGTGGCCGGGTATGTGGCCACCCTGCCCAAGATCGAAGCCGGGGAGGTCGTCGAGCTCGCTCGCCCCGCGGCGGCAGTGACCGGTGCGGTGGCCGGCGCGATCTCGGGCGTCGGCTTCGCCGCGTTCGTGGTGTTCGTCGACACGTTCGGGGTGGAACGCGTCCGCCCGGTGCTGCTCAACGTCTCGCCGACGCTGATGGACTATGTCACCGGCGGCCGCCCGATCGTCGCGGCCGCCGCCATCCTTGTCGTCGTCTCGACGGTCGCTGGCGTCGCTGGAGCCACGTATCGCACCCTGCCCGCTGCCGTCCGTCGTCCGCTCGGGTCAGCGGTCTGGGTGACGCTGCTCTTCGGGTTCCTGCAGAGGATCGTGCCGATCGCCTTCGACCAGCTCGACATCGAGCGTGACTGGCTCTACAGCAGGCAGACCGACGGCCTGACGTGGATCGGGGCCACGTTGATCGCCGTGATCGCTGCCACCGCCTCGGTCGTGAAGTCCCGCAAGGGGGACGCGATCCGAGGGGCGATCGTGGCTCGACGCGGCCGGAGTGGCGAGGAGCGCCGGCTCACGCCGCTCAGCTTCGTGCTCATGGCTGTGGCGCTCGCCGTCGTGCTGATCGCCCCCCATGTGCTCGGCGCGGTGATCTCGGAAGTGCTCGGCACGGTCATGGTCTTCGCGCTCCTCGGGCTCGGCCTGAACATCGTGGTCGGGTACGCCGGTCTGCTCGACCTGGGCTACGTCTTCTTCTTCACACTCGGCGCGTACTCGCTCGCGCTGCTCACCGGGGCGACCCTCAACACCTTCATCGGCTCGTCGGAGCCGGCGGTGGTGTCCGACCTGAACTTCTACGTGGCGATCCCGATCGTCGTGCTGATCGCGGCGGGGGCAGGGGTACTGATCGGCGCTCCGGTCCTTCGACTGCGCGGGGACTACCTCGCATTGGTCACGCTCGGCCTGGGGGAGATGATCGTCGTGCTCGTGACGAGCCCTTGGCTGGAGCCACTCGTCGGGGGGCCTCAGGGCATGCGCGACATCACG
>DASVGA010000382.1:0-5835 GCA_036379795.1 Actinomycetota bacterium
TAGGCCTGTTCCCACCCCTCGACCACGAGCACGTCGTTGGCCCGCAGATCGCGCCAGAACGCTTCCCACCCCGGCTCGCCGAACCGGGCGATCGTGGCGAGCACGAAGGCGAGCCCCGGCGTCGAGGTCGCGGGGTTCTCGACGACCGTGAGCCCGCGGTATGCCGGGTCGGTGAGGCTCGCGATGTCGTCGGGTGGCGCGAGGCCGTGGTCGGCGAACCAGGCGAGGTCGATGTTCAGGCACACGTCGCCGCGATCGATCGGCGTCACGGAATGCGTCGGGTCGAGCTCGAAGGCGTCATCGACGCGCGAGAGCTCGGGCGACTCGTAGGGCTCGAACACGCCAGCCCCGATCGCCTTCGACATCAGGTTGTCGTCGATGCCGAACAGTACGTCGCCCTCAGGGTTGCCGGCCGTGAGCATCGCGCGGTTCACGAGCTGTCCGGCGTCGCCCGCAGACACGATGCGAAGCTCGATGCCTCGCTCCCGCTCGAACGCGCCAACCACCGACCTGCTCACGTCGAACGAGTCGTGCGTGAGCATCGTGACGGCGACCGGCTCGCTCGGTTGCCCGGTGGACGAGTCGGCACCATCCGAGCAGGCCGCACCGACGAGCGCGGTCGCAGCCAGGAGCGCCGAGGCGGTCCATCGTGCCCTCATGGGAGAGCCTCGAACCCGGGACGCACCGCGAGCACGACACCCTCTCGCACCTCGATCGACGCACTCGGACCGATGAACTCGTTGCTGACCCCGAGGCTCGATCCCGGTCGCAGCGCGGAGTCGTCGAGAGCCCATCGCAGCCCATGGGTGCTGACCCCCGTGGCCGGTCCACCGAGCGCGAACAAGCTGATGAGCTCCCCCTCTGAACCGGTCAGCTTCCTCGATCCTCGCACGACGTGCAGCCGCGCGGCGCCGAAGACCGCGTCGAGCTCGGCGCCTGCGTGATCCGGTGATGCGAGCACGAGGGCGTTCCCGAGCAGGTGATCCAGGCGGCCCCCGTCGCCTCCCACGACCAACACGCGCTCGGCACCGGTCTCGATCGCCGCCGCGATCGCGAGATCGAGATCGGTCGCGTCCTTGTCCTCGGGGTGGCGGCGTACCTCGCCGCCGGCTTCCTCGAACGCGCCGAGGTCGTCAGCGCTCACCGAGTCGAGGTCACCGACCAGCAGGTGGACCCGCACGCCGAGCCGGTTCGCTTCGGCGAGCCCGATGTCGGCTGCCACGACGAACGCGTCCTCGGGTATCTCGAACCGCACGCGTGATGGCCCGCCGCCACAGAAGACGATCGCCGATCGCACCGCTTCGAACTCCCTCCGCCGGCATTACCCGGTTCAGGTTCGTCGGGTCGCCGGCGCCGTAGCCGGCCTCTCAGCCCGGTTCCCCGAGCTCCCCGTGTTCCGTCGCTCGAGTATAGGCACGGCACGCCGGCAACGGTCGCGCGCGACGTCGGCTAGAACCTGACGGGCCCGGTCGCGATGAGGTAGCGGCGCAGACCCGTCATCGCGCGACCCATCAGGACGTGCATGACCGGACGGTAGATCACGGCGGCGAGCTCGCCGACCAGCGGCACGGCGAGGCGGATGTCCTCGCGCCACGTGAACCGGGTGCCGCCCTCGACCGGCTGGAGCGTCCACACCCCGGTGCCGGCGACGAGCGAGCCATGCCGGATGTCGAGACGCCGCGGTGGGTCCCATCCGACGACCTCCATCGGCTCGGTGAACGCCGCCATGCCGAAGAGTCGCGTGCGGACCTCGAGTCGGACCCCGACACCCTCGCGCTCGTCGGAGACGACGGTGACGCTGTCGGCGTCCAGCATCCAGTCGGCCTGACGCTCCCAGTCCATCAGCGCGGTCCACGCTTCCTCGACGGGAACCGGCAGCACGATGTCACGCTCGACCAGCACGGAGACGAGTCTATGGGCCGAGTCGGTGGACCCGCCGCCGCGAGGCTACGCTTCGCAGATCATGACGCGAGGGGCCGCGGTAGCGGCGGCGATGGCGACAGCTCACGGTAACCGCCCGACGGCCCACCCGGCGGAGTGGATCGACGGCGGCGTCGGCGTGGCATGGGACGACGACGGCGCGGTCGCCTACGTCGGTCCGGTCGACGGGCTCCCGTGGGAAACCACGCTCGGTAGCGCCGAACGAGGATGCCTCGTGCCCGGCTTCGTCGATTGCCACACCCATCTGCCGTTCATCGGATGGCGGGCCGATGAGTTCGAAGCCCGCCTGCGGGGCCTCTCCTACCGAGAGCTGCACGGAGGCGACGGTGGCATCTTCCGGTCGGCGCGCATGTTCGCCGCAGCGAGCGACGACGAGGTGCTCGGGTTCTCGCGCACCCTGCTCGACGAGATGCTCGCGCACGGCACGACTGCGCTCGAGCTGAAGACCGGGTACGGGCTCTCGATCGAGCAGGAAGTTCGCGCCGCGCGGCTCGCGCGCCGCCTCGCCGACGACGCGGTGCAGACGTGCGCCGTCACGCTGCTCGCCGCGCACGCCGTGCCCTCGAACATGGATCGAGAGGACTGGGTCCGAGCCGCGTGCACCGAGCTGATCCCGGAAATCGCCCGAGCCGGACTTGCCGATGCGGTCGACGTCTACGTCGAGGACATCGCGTTCTCGCCCGACGACCTCGAGGCCATCGCCGGCGCCACGAGTGATGCCGGGCTTTCCCTGCGCGTGCACGCCGATCAGCTCGGCGACTCGGGTGCGGCCGTTGCCGCCGCGCGACTCGGCGCTCGCAGTGCCGACCACCTCAACCACTGCTCGTCCGAAGGCGTCGATGCGCTGGCCGCGAGCGACACGGTCGCGGGGTTGCTGCCCGCTTCGACGTTCTTCCTGCGAGGGAAACCTGCACCGGCCGAGGCACTGCGGGCTGCCGGCGCGCCGATCGCGCTCGCGAGCGACGCGAACCCCGGCACCTCGCCCGTCGTCTCCATGCCCGAGGTGATCGCGATGGCAGCCGGCGTGTACGAGGTCCCGCCGCTCGAGGCGCTCACCGCCGCCACGCTGAATCCGGCCTGGGTGCTCGGCCTCGCCGCACGCGTCGGCTCACTCGAAGTCGGCAAGGGCGCCGACCTGGTGCTCCTCGAGGAAGCGTCGTTCGCCCAGGTCCCCTACCGCCCCGGCCACGACCCCGTCATCGCGGTCGTGGCCGGCGGCACGGTCGCGCACTCGCGGCGTGAACTCCCGTGATGTCCGGACATCGCTCCATGCATACCGGAAGCCTCGGGTCGAGGCCGGCTACCTGTCCTCGATGCCCTCCAGACGCCAGGAACCCGCTCTCGGCCACACCGATGTCCGCGAGGCCACGACGGACTTGTGCGCCATGTGCGGAGCTGCTCTCCCAACACTAGTCCAAGCTGCCTAGAGGAAGCTGCCCCGCCAGGACTTGCTCTTCCGCGGGCGGGTTGTGCTCCTATCCGAGCGGGCCGATCGCGGCTTCCGCGGCTGCGACGAGGTTCCCCTCATGCACCAGGGCCACCGCGTCGGCGATGTCGGGACCGAACTCGCGGTCGGCGTCGAAGAACGGCACCTGTTGCCTGATGGCGTCGTGCACGGCACGGGTCGCCGGGCCGGGTTCGAGCGGCGCGCGGAGGTCCAGCGCCTGCGCCGCGCCGAGCGCCTCGAGCGCGATCACGGTCTCGACGTTCGCGACGACCTCCCGCGCGTGGCGGGCCGACGTCATGCCCATGCTCACGTGGTCTTCCTGCCCGGCGCTCGACGGGATCGAGTCGATCGACGCGGGATGCGCGAGGCTCTTGCACTCGCTCACGAGCGAGGCGGCCGTGTACTGCACGAGCATGAAGCCCGAGTTGAGCCCCGAGCCGTGCACGAGGAAGGGCGGCAACCCGTTCGACAGGTGCTCGTCGAGCAGGCGGTAGAGGCGCCGCTCCGAGATCGAGCCGAGCGAGACGAGGGCGAGCGCGACGGCGTCGAGCGCGACCGCAACGGGCTGCCCGTGGAAGTTCCCGCCCGACACGACCTCGCCGTCGCCGGGCAGCACGATCGGGTTGTCGCTCACGCTGTTCGCCTCGATGCGCAGCACCCCGCGCGCGTAGGCGAGCGCATCGCGGGTGGCTCCATGCACCTGGGGGGCACACCGGAGCGAGTAGGCGTCCTGCACGAGGTGCTCGGAGTCTCGATGCGACGCCAGGATCGGCGAGCCGGCCAGCAGTCGGCGTAGGTTCGCTGCGCTCGCCGACTGGCCGGGATGCGGACGCAGCGCCTGCAGCCGCTCGTCGAACGGCCGGTCGGTGCCGAGCGAGGCTTCGATCGTCATCGCCGCCACGACGTCGGCGGTGCGGGCGAGCATCGCCGTCCGCTCGGTCGCGAGGATGCCGATGGCGAGCATGCCCTGCGTGCCGTTCACGAGCGCGAGGCCTTCCTTGGCCTTCAGCGTGAGCGGGGTGAGGCCGGCTCGAGCGAACGCCGCCGTTGCGGGCTCGAGACCGGAGTCCGACACCGCGAGCACCTCGCCGTGGCCGATCAGCGGCAGCGCGAGGTTCGCGAGCGGCGCCAGGTCGCCCGACGCGCCCAGCGAGCCCTGCTGGGGCACGGCCGGGATCACGTCGGCGTTGAGCATCGAGACCATCAGGTCGATGAGCTCTGGGCGTACCCCCGAGTGGCCGAGCGCGAGCACGTGCGCACGGAGCAGCAGCATCGCGCGAGCTTCCTCTCGGGGGAGCGGCGCCCCCACGGCGGTCGCATGCGAGCGAACGATGCCGTGCTGCAACGTCGAGGCGTCGGATGCATCGACACGAGTGTGGGCGAGCGCGCCGAAGCCCGTCGTCACGCCGTAGATCGTCTCCCCGCTCTCGACGGCCTCGTCGATCACCGCGCGTGATGCCGTGACCCGGGCCCGCGCGTCGTCGCCGAACGAGACCGTGGCGCCCCTCGCCACCGTGACCACGTCGGATGCATCGAGCGGCTCGCCGATGGAGACGATGGAGACGCTCGAGACGCTCACGTGGCCGGTTCCAACGGGCGCACCTCGAAGGGCGTCTCGACCACGTCGCCGTGCTCGCCGGGCTCCACGCGTCTCGCACCCGCGGCCCGATCGGACGCGAGCACCTCGGACACCTCGGTGCCGACGACGTGTACCGACGCGAGGTCGTCGCACGCGATGCCGGGCGGCAGCGCACCCTCGCCCACGAGCCGGTGATACGAGGGTCGGCGCGACGGCTCGGAGTCGAAGTGTGGGCAGAAGCTTCCCGACACGAGCCCGAGGCCGTCGACGAGCGGATCCGACCGCCCGAGCAGGTAGGAGTCGGTGGTCGAGGCTTCGAACCAGCAGTTGGCGCCGGCGCTTCCCCCGGCGAGCACGACGCCGGCGTCCCAGGCTTCCGTCAGGATCTCGTCGAGGCCGTGCGCCCGCCAGACGGCCAGCATGTTCAGCGTGTTGCCCCCTCCGACGAGCACCACGTCCTGGGTGAGCACGAGCGATCGCAGGTCCTGCACGCGCCGGTCGAAGAGCGTGAGCACCGAGGGTTCCCAGCTGTGGGGCGAGAAGGAACGGAAGAACGAGGCGATGGTGCGATCGCTGTCACCGGTCGCGGTCGGCAGTGACAGGATCTTCGGACGCGCCGCACCCGTGAGCTCGAAGATGAAGCGGTAGATCGGATCCTCGGGCCACTGCCCCCCGCCCATCGCCACGATGTGTCGCTCCACGCGCCCAGGATAGGGGCCAACGGGCGAGGTGAGACGGCCCTGGGGATCCGAGCGTCTCGATCGTTCGATCGTTCAAACGCTTTTCCGAGTCCGGACTCCCCGAAGCTGCCTCGAGCCGCCCAGAGGCCCGCTCGGTGCCCGCCCGCTCACGCTTCCTCTTCCATGGG
>DASVGA010000383.1:0-7601 GCA_036379795.1 Actinomycetota bacterium
CGCCACGAAGGCGAACATCATGAAGTTCTCCGAAGGCACGCTGAAGCGCGTCTTCGAACAGGTCGCTCCTGACTATCCCGACATCGAGCCGTGGCATCTCATCGTGGACAACTGCGCGCACCAGCTCGTCAAGCGACCGGAGCAGTTCGACGTGCTCGTGATGACGAACATGAACGGGGACATCCTCTCCGACCTGTCGAGCGCGCTGATCGGAGGGCTCGGGTTCGCGCCGAGCGCCAACATCGGCAACGAGGTGGCCATCTTCGAGGCCGTGCACGGCTCGGCGCCGAAGTACGCCGGAAAGGACGTGATCAACCCGACCGCGGTGATCCTGTCGGCGGTGCTGATGCTGCGCTACCTCGGCCTGTTCGACGAGGCATCGGCGATCGAGCATGCGGTCTTCGTGACCCTGGAAGCCGGCACGCTCACCGGCGACGTGGTGGGCTACGACCGCGGTACCCCCACGAGCGTCTACACCGAGGCGATCATCGCGAACCTCGGCAAGAAGACCGAGACCTGGACGGTGCGAGAGGTCAAGCCGCTGCAGCTGCCCGTGCTCTCGAGCGATCCCGACTACGTCAAGCCGAACGATCGCAACGTGGTCGGGCTCGACGTGTTCGTGGAATCACCGCTCACCGCCGAGGAGCTCGGAGCCTCGCTCACCGAGCTCGCCCAGGGCACGCGGCTCGAGCTGAAGATGATCTCGAGCAGAGGCACCAAGGTGTATCCGCCGACCGGCGCGATCACCGACACGCTCGACCACTGGCGGTGCCGTTTCATCATCCGCGAGAACCCCGGCGACCTCTGGGACGAGGACGTGCACCAGCTGCTGGCTCGCATCTCGAGGCGGCACACCTGGATGCACATCGAGAAGCTGATGGAGTTCGACGGTGAGCTCGGCTTCACGAGGGACCAGGGCGAGAACTAACCCGTCGGCCGCCGCGCCGGTGAGGCGTCATGGTGACGTGCGAGACGCCTGCGTCCGCCTCGAACGCCCGCGCTCGAGTCCCTGATCGCGCGCTCGTGCTCCGACGAGCACCGCAGCTCGCGTTCCCTGGTGCGGAGCAGTTCGTGGCTCCATCCGAAGATCATCGCCGGTCCCCCTTCCTTCCTCTTCTTCACTTCAGCGTTTCCTACAACGTTTCAAGGAGCAAGCTACTGGCTTGTGTTCCCATGCGAAAGCATTTAAGCTAACTCGAACGCGATGGCGATCACGATCACCCTCTCGAGCGACGACCTGGCCGAGACCCGGTTCGCGTTCTCCCCCATCTGGGAGCTCGGCATGAGCCTGTACAAGCCGATGCGCGACCCCTCGAAGCACGCCCTGCATCTGCCGTGGGTGCAGCAGGCGAAGCGAGCGATCGAGGGTCGTGACCTCGAGGTGCTGTTCGCGATGGTGCCCCCGGCCGGAACGCCGGGTCACTCGTCGCACCCCTACATCCCCGACTTCCTCACCCCTGCGCCCGAGACACCGTTCCCGCAGTTCGAGGACGAGCTCGAGCGGGTGGCCCACACCGACCCGGCGCGCATCCGCACCGAGCTCGAGCACATGATCGGATCGCTCGACGGCGCGCCGGTGCCGGCGTTGACCCGGGCGATCGTCGAGGATCCTGCTCCGTTCCTGCCCCGGCTCGTGGAGCAGATGCGCGAGTACTGGAAGCTGACGATCGACCAGCACTGGCCCCGCATCAGGGCGCTGCACGAGGCCGACGTGACCTACCGGGCGCGGCAGCTCGCGCTGGGCGGGGCCGAGCTGCTCTTCGACGACCTGCACCCCTCGCTCTCGTGGGCCGGCCACGAGCTCGTGATCGACAAGTCCATGTGTGAGGACGTCGATCCGGGCGGGCGCGGGCTGGTCCTGATCCCGGCGGTCTTCGACTGGCCGGGCATCGCGCTGCTGATCGGTGACGGTCTGCAGCCGACCCTGTCCTACTCGCCTCGCGGCATCGCCGAGATCTGGGACGAGGCGGTCGTGCCATCGCGCGAGGGCGCCATGGACGACCTGATCGGAGGCACGCGCGCGGACATGCTCCGCGCCCTCAGTGTGCCGATGACCACGAGCGAACTCGCGCACCGGTTGCACCTGACGCCCGCCGCCGTGTCGCAGCAGCTCGGCGTGCTGCGCCGGGCCGGCGTGGTCGACGCCCGCCGCCAGGGCCGGGAGGTCTACTCCGAGCTCACGGCGTCGGGTCGGGGTCTGCTCGACCTGCTCGGCTGATCGGCGGCGTCCTCACGCGGGGCGCCCTCGCACCGTCACCTCCAGCACGTCCATGAACAGCGGGTCTCCGTGGTTCGAGAGCATGACGAACCTGATGAACCGCACGTTGCTGTCGGCCCTGCGTGGGTCGAACGCGCGCAGGCGTCCGGTCGCACCGGTCGACGCGTCGATCGCCGTGCGCCACCGTTCGTTCCTGGTCCGCTTCGTCTGGATCAGGAAGTGCTTGACACCGGCCTCAGGTCCATCGCCGCAGGCGCCTCCCGAGGCCACGCCGAACGCGATGACGTCGACGGCTTCGACCAGGCGAACCACCACCCTTCGGGGGCCCGTGTAGTTGCTGCCCACGTCGCTGCCGACCGCGTCCGACGGCCATCCAGTGCCGAGGTCGAGGTCGAAGGCGCCGTCCGCGCCCACGCCGCAGAACTCCGCGTAGTCGGGAGGAGACGCGGCGCCGAGATCTGCCCCGTTGTTGAGCGCGGCGAAGTCGAAGAAGACCGCTGGGTCGACCGTCTCGGTGCCGTCGACCACGACGTCGCGCACGACCTTGGGCTCGTAGCCGCCTCCGACGATCTGCAACGCGGGGTACGCGTCGTGGAAGGGCACGTCGGCGATCTGGAACGCCCCGCTCGCGTTCGATGTGTCGGCGAGATCGCTCGCGAAGCCGGATGCGAGCCCGGCGATCCGCACGGTCACGCCCTGCACCGGGTCGCCCGTGACGGCGTCGGTGACCGTGCCCTCGATCGTGCCGCACGGGTCGCTCGCACAGTCGGGCGGCAGGGCGAAGTCCTCCACGGGGTGCACATCCGACCCGCCTACCGAGGAGGCGAAGAACCCCATGCCGCGCCCGGCGAACACGCTCCAGATCACGCCCGCGTTCGCCCCGCCGTTCGCGACGAGATCCGCCTGCACGATCGCGTTGCGCATGTCGAGGAAGGACGGGCTCGGCGGCGAGAGTTCCATGCCACGGGTCACGAGCTCCTCGGTCGCGTTGGAGCCGAGTGCGTCCCGCAGCTCCCACAACGTCTGCGCCCAGATCTCGCCGTCGGCGTGCACCTCGGGCCCCCCGAGGATGCGACCGAAGTCCCCGTAGGTGTAGCCGCCGGGGCCTGCACCATCGGTGCCGGTGCACCTGCCCTGCGCCGGGCCGACCGGGCAGTCGACCGGCTGGGTGCGGAGCTGTCCCGCGAACGAGAGCTGGCCCATCACCACGTCACCGACCGCCGCGGTATCGGGCTTGTAGCCCTCACGGCGGAGCAGGTCGAGCGCGTACCAGTCGCTCCAGCCTTCCCCCATGGACCCCGCTTGCTGGCTGTCGAGTCCGCTCAGCCCGTCGGGGTAGATCACGAGGCGGTTGGAGAGCCCGTGCGTGTATTCGTGGTACACGACCTCGGCGTCGTCGCCCCCGTTCGCCGAAGGGATGCGGCCGAGTCCGAATCGTGGCAGCTTCTCGAACAGGTACATCTGCATGACCGGCGGGGAGCCGTCGGGCGGTGTGAACATGTTGGCGTTGTCGACGTGGCCGAGGTCGGGGAAGCCGTTGCCGGCCGTGTTCGCGCCGTCGCTCGCGTTGCCGAGCACGGGGTCGTCCCCGCCGGTGCCGCCCATCTCGAAGTTGCCGGCGGCGTTCGTGAAGGAGATCGGCGCCGAGGCGAGGTGATCGTGGAAGTGGTTCAGGAAGTAGTAGATCTGCACCGCGTTGTGCTTGATGTTGGCCTTCCAGCTGAACCCCTGCGTGCGGTCCCAGGTGCAGGCGCGCTTGGGGCTGCAGTTCTGCTGGGTGGTCGTCGTATCGAGTGGCGCATCGTACGCGGACCAGTCGAGGCCGCTCGACGCCGGAACCTGATCCGAGGGATCGGGGACGGAGTCGTCGAGCACGTCCTTGAAGACCCAGGCGTTCGGCCCGAACAGCTGAGTGCCGTCGAACACGGGGAACGTGACAGGTTGCTCGACGCCGCCTCCACCGGGCGGGATCGAGCTCGGGTAGAAGGGCCACGCCTCGGCGGTTCCCACCTGCACGGGCGCGCCCGAGTCGGTGAGGTTGTGGCGATACAGGATCTCGCCCGAGCGGGCGTCGACGAACGAGACGTCGGTCTGCACCGGCGAGATGCGCGTGAAGGTTCGCCATGCGAGCCGGGCGCCGCGCCCGGTCGGGAAGAGCATGAGCTTCGCGCGATCGGTGCGAGCCGGAGCGGAGATGGCGCCGACGCTGGTCCTGGCCGCGGCGAGCGCATCGTCCGCGCGGAGCGTGGGACCGCCGGCCGGAGCGCGGAGCCCCCGCAGCGGTCCGCCGGTGACGTTCACCAGGCGGCCGTCGGCCGCGACCGCGGCCCTGATGCCTTGGCCGAACAGGGTCAGGCCCCCCGCGCGCTGCACGAACGAGAGGTGGTGGGTACCGAGCGCATCGACGTAGTCGTCGCGAAGCCGAAGGGTTCGCAGGTCGCGACCGCGCAGACCGAACGCCAGCCGATGTTCCCGCAGGTACCGCATCACGATACGCGCCGGCCGATCGTTCGCGCGCTTCGTGAGGAAACCATCGAGCCGCCCGACGAACCGGAGCGTCCCGGTCGTAGGATCGCTCTGCAGCACTCCCTGGGTGCCCAGGGTGCGACCGAGCGCAGCGCGCGCACGGATCACGCGCGTGCCGACCTCGACCGCCGAGCCGGTCCGCCGTGTGTCGAGATCGCTCATCGGCCGGGGAGCGATCCCCCCAGCCGGCACGACCCGGGGCGGTGTGGCCTGCTCGGCGCTCGCCCAGCCAGTGCCGGCGATCATCGATGCTGCGGCGACCACGCTCACCACGCCCATCGACATCGGACGCATCGAGCCGTGCCTGTCCCCGGATCGCCTCAACTCGGTCCCTCCCCATGGGTTGCGGTCCGGCGAAAGGTACCAGCCTCAGCCGGACAGCTCGTCTCACCGGGGTGGCGTCCTCGGGAACCCACCGGGTATCCTTCGGGCACATCTCCTCGTCGCCGCTCCGATCGCATCGACCGAAGCATCTTCGCGGAAGGATCGACATGTCCCCCCTTCGACGGACCGTGCTGTTGTCGGTGTCGTCCCTCGTCGTGCTCGCGTCGGTGCTCGCGACGACGGCCCCAGCCGCTACGCCCTCCGAGACACCCGACGACACCTCGATGGTCGACGGGCCGGTCCGGGCTGCGGTCATCGCCGGCGGCCATGTGTGGATCGGCGGCAACTTCTCGAACGTGCTTGGCCCGAACGGCTCGAGCCCGACGCCGGCCGGCAACCTCGCCGCACTGTCGCTGTCGACGGGTCTGCTGTCCACGACCGCCGACCCACCCGCCCTCATCGGAGGAACGGGGGCGCAGGTTCGGGACATGTCGCTCGGTCCCGACGGCGTCCTCTACGTCACCGGCCGATTCCTCTACCGGTTCGGCGGGGTGGATCGCCGGCACACCGTAGGACTCGACCCCGTGACGGGGCGCATCGTGCGTGGGTTCACGACGATCGTCGGGCGCACCGTGCTCGCCGGGAGCGCCCGCATCTACGTGGGTGGATCGCGGCTCCGCGCGTACCTGCTCGACGGGCGCCGCGATGCGGGGTTCGCTGACGTCGTTCCGTCGCTCGATCGGTCGATCCGGCTTCTGGAAGAGACCCCGCAGATCCTCGATCTCGACGTCATGCCCGACGGCGACCTCGTCGCGGCGGGCCACTTCGACTTCGTGAACGGCCGGGCGCAGAAGGTGGCCGCGAAGGTCACGCCCACGACCGGCGCCGTGCGCTCTTGGTCGGTCGCCGGCGTCGGCCCGAGCAGCAAGGCGTTCGGCATCTCGACCGAGGTGCAGCAGGGCCGGTTGCTGGTGGGCGCGGGCGGCTCGGACTTCGCCGCGCTCTACGCGCCGCCGTTGCCGGGCGCCGATCCGACCGTGTGGCGCCAGGTCTGGAAGACCGACACCTCCGGTTCAGCGCAGGCGGTCGCGGTCTACGACGCCGACACCGTGCTCGTCGGGGGACATTTCGACACCATCGCCCACGGTCCGCGGGAGCAATGCGGTTCCAACCAGGTGCCCATCGGGGATTGCCTGGCGATCCCGCGGCTCGCCGCAGTCGATCGCTCGACAGGAATCACCGACGCGACCTGGCGTCCGAACCCCTGCTGCCATTACCTCGGCGTCTGGGCGATCGCGGTGCGCAAGGGCAGGGCGCACATCGGCGGTCAGTTCACGCAGGTCGCGGGGGTTCAGCAGGCGAACTACGCGCGGCTGTCGCCGTGAGACTCCGGATCCACGCGCTGGGCATGGGGCGACCGACGACCGCGTTGGATAAGCTAGACGGGCGCGCACGGTCCCATCGTCTAGAGGCCTAGGACACTACCCTCTCAAGGTAGAGACACGGGTTCAAATCCCGTTGGGACTACAACAGATCGACCGACACTCGGAGCCACAGGCAGCCGCTTTGGGCCAGACTTGGGCAGAGAGATTTCGCGCAGGGAAGGGCGCCTAGTTCCTCAGAGGGCGGACGCTCACGAGCACTCCCTCGTCCTCGAAAGTGATCCAGGCCACCCCCTCACCCACCGAGAGTCGTGCGGGTGTGGAGTGGGCCAGCTCGACCCGATCCCCGACCGGCTGTCCGGCCATAGGGTCGATCTGGATCGCCGAGACGGGTGAGGAGGCGGTTCCGGCCAGGAGCCATAGGGTGCTTCCGTCACTCGCAACGGCTTCGAGCCCTGGGACATGTCGCCTGGCCACGATCTCACCGCTCGACAGATCGACCTGCAACAGCTCGTCGTCCTGAACCCACAGGTATCCGCCCGCCACGGCCAAGGACCCGACCGACCCGATCCCGGGGATGGCCTTGCTGCGGGATAGGTCGCTCGACACTCGACTCAGCCCACCTGTTCGGGCGCTACCTGCCACCCAGAACGCATCCTCCGTCGCAACGATCGCTGAGGGTGTCCCGTCGCCACCAGCTCCACGGCTATCGCGGAACTCGCCCGTCTCAGGGTCGTACCTGCCGATGGTCCCGATGCCCTCGCCCGCTGCGCCATAGACGAGGTAGCCGTCCGAGAACCCGATGGCCGACAGCTCGCTGGAGAGGGTCACGCGGTCGGTGACCTCGCCCGTCGCCGGATCGAGGCGGACGACATCGGGGGTTCGTCCCGCGTACTTCGGGCTTGCCGCCGTCACCCAGATCGACTCACCTCCAGTCGCGAAGATCGAGTCGCTCGTTATGCCTTCGATCTCTATCTCCCCCAGCACCTCGCCGCTCTCAGGATCGATGCGCACGACGGCGTCCGGCACCGCCACCCACACCGCATCCTCTGCGACGACGAGTCCAGAAGCGCCAGGGGAAAGTGAGATCTCCGTGGTGACCTGTCCCTGCGGTGATGGTTCCGTCGCGGGGTCGGGACCCTCCCCGCGCG
>DASVGA010000384.1:0-3278 GCA_036379795.1 Actinomycetota bacterium
GCGCCGGAGAACAGCGTCGGCGACTCGGCATCAGGGCCGTCGAAGATGACGACGTTGTGCTGGACGGCGGGGTCGGCGTTGTCGAACTCGATCGTGAACGCCTCGTCGCTCGGCACGTCGAGCGCGTCGGGCGAGAAGCCCTCGGCGGCCGCGCCCTCGGGGGCGGCGAGCGCCACGACGACGCCCGGCTCTTCCTCGCCGCCGTGCTGCAGCGGCGCGGCGACGACGGCGAGTCCTCCCGCCACCATCGCGATGCCGGTCATGGCGGCGACCATCGAGAACAACGTAGAGCCGGTGACCCGCTTGCGCGAGGCCACCCACGCGGCGACGCCCACGATGCCGGCGGCGGCGACCAGGGCGACGACGGTTGCGGCGTTGTGCGAGATCGCGAGCAGCACACGCGAGAACCCGATCAGGACCAGCGCGATGATCGCCAGGGCGCCGACCGGGATCAGGATCGGCAGCAGCAGGCTCTGCCGGTTCTTGCCGTCACTCATGCGACTCGCTCACTCCTCGCGCTCGGGATCTCGGGAACCTTCATCGGCCCATCTCCGCGCCGATCTCTCGCTGCAGGTTCTGGTAGGCCGACGTATCGAGGCCGTCGCGCTGCTCGCGCTCGAACCACCGGAAGAAGATCACGGCGATCACACCCCACAACAGCAGACCGCCGCCGAGCTTCATGATCAGCCCGGCGATGAGCTGGTCCTCGAGCACAGGGACCCCCCAGATGCGCGGGAACGACGCGTAGACCGGATACAGCGGCGTGTGCCCGAACGTCAGGAACGACGCGGGGATCGTGGGGGCGAGTGACTGCAGGAACAGGTAGATCATCTGTCCCGGCGCCGACAGCGACGGCATCTCCGGAAGCGGCGACATCACCGGCCACCACATCACGAGCCCCGACGTCACGATCAGCACGTGCAGCGCCAGGTGCACCGGCTCCGAGCCGACCGACGCTTCCACAACCGCGGGCCAGTGCGTGAACAAGAGCACGCCGTTGAAGAACAGCAGCGCCACCAGCGGGCGAGTGAAGAAGCGGAACACCCGCTGCACCGGCCTCGGCCGCAGCAGCGAGCGGAGCATGAACGCCGGCATGCCGGCGATCAGCAGCGGCGCCGCGACGAGCGTGAACAGCAGGTGCTGGGTCATGTGCATGAGGTAGAGGTAGCCCTCGGCCAGATCGTGCACGGGCCAGTCGGCGCCGATCCAGAGCACGGCCATGCCCCCGAGGAACAGCGCCTTCTTGCGCCTGGGCGTGGGCTCGCCGGTCGCCGCCAGATATCTGCGAGCGGCGATGAGGTAGGCGGCGACGATGGAACCGAACAACAGCCACACGTCGGGATGCAGGTGCCATGGAGGAAGACGCACCGGTCAACCCCCCGTGAACACGCGGAACAGGATCAGCACCACCAGATACAGGGTGGCAGCGCCCGCAAGCCCCATCAGGAAGTACCGCGCGTAGGTCGGGCTGTCGAACTTGAGGTGCATGAACCACATCACGACGAGCGCGAACTTCACGATCGCGAGCCCGAACAGCGTGGGAACGAGCAGCGCGCCGACGTCGACGTAGTAGGTGGCGACCTCGAGCGCGGTCAGCACGCCGAGGATCAACCCGATCCGCACGTACTCCTTGGGGCTCGGGTGTGAGCCGTGCCCGGCGTGCGGCGCGGCCGCCGGGTGCGCGTCGGTCTCCAGGTCAGTCACCGGCAACGCCTCCTCAGCCCGCCGCCGGCGCGGGCGTCGGGATCAGGTACACGACAGTGAAGATGATGATCCACACGATGTCGACGAAGTGCCAGTACAGACCCACCATCTCGACGGGGAACGCGGCGTCGTCGGGCAGGCGGTCGGCGGTCGACATGCCCACGAGCGAGAGCAGCATGAGGATGCCGACGGTCACGTGCACCCCGTGGAAGCCGGTCAGCACGTAGAACGTCGTGCCGAACAGGTTCGTCGTGATCGACAAGCCCTCGTCGTAGAACGTCGTGAACTCGTAGACCTGGCCTCCGACGAAGGTGAGGCCGAGCAGGGCGGTCGCGAGCAGCCACAGGCGCATGCGCACGACGTCGCGCTGCTGGGCGGCCGCCAAGGCCAGCACCATCGTGAGCGACGACGCCAGCAGCACGAACGACGAGACCGACGTGTACGGGATGTCGAAGACGTCGGCCGGGTACGGCCCCGTCATGCTCGAGCCCCGGTACAGCACGTAGGTGCTGATCAGCGCTCCGAACAACATGCACTCCGACGAGAGGAACATCCACATCGCAAGCTTGGTGTTCGGCAGGCCCGTGGTCGTCGCGTGCTCGTCGTGCGCCGCGGCGCCGCCGTGCCCGGAGCTGATCGCGAGGTCGCTCACGGTCCTACTCCTCCGCCACCGACGGCTCGAGCGCCCAGCCGTAGAACCCGACCAGCGCGACGAGGGCACCCGCCCCGATCAGCCACCACGAGTACAGCACGCCGTAGGCCATGATCGGCAGGCCGAGACCTGCGACGAGCGGCCAGTACGACGGGCTCGGCAGGTGGATCGAGCCGTGACCGCCCTCGTGGTCGGCATGAGGCTCATCCGACGCGCCCGCCTGCGCGGGCACGAGGCGTCCGGTGCGTTCGTCTTCCACGTACTTGCGGTGCCAGAACTCGTCGAGCGCGTGCACGGTCGGGATCTCGTCGAAGTTGTGCACCGGCGGAGGGCTCGACGTCATCCACTCGAGCGTGCGCGCATCCCAGGGATCCTCGACGACCTCGCCTCGAGGCTTCAGGTGGGTCCGAACGACGTTGATCATGAACATCGCGACCGAGAGCGCGATCAGGAACGCACCGACGGTCGACACCTGGTTCCAGAAGGTGAGCCCGAGCGACTCGGGGTAGGTGTACTCGCGCCGGATCATGCCCTGCAGCCCGAGGATGTGCATCGGGCCGAACGCCAGGTTGAAGCCGATGATCATGAGCCAGAACTGCAGCTTCGCCCACGCTTCGCCGAGCGCGCGGCCGAAGATCTTCGGCCACCAGTAGAACAGGCCCGCGAAGATGCCGAAGACCGCTCCGCCGAAGATCACGTAGTGGAAGTGCGCCACGACGAAGTAGGTGTCGGTCTGCTGGAGGTCCACCGGGGGCGAGGCGTGCATGATCCCGGACAGCCCGCCGATCGTGAACATCCCCACGAACGAGGCCGCGAAGCAGAAGGCGGTGCGGAACCGAAGCGAGCCGCCCCACATTGTCGACAGCCAGTTGAAAATCTTGATCCCCGTCGGGATCGCGATGAGCATCGACGTCAGCGCGAA
>DASVGA010000385.1:0-7488 GCA_036379795.1 Actinomycetota bacterium
ACGAAGCCCACGGTGCGAGCCGGCGTCGCGGTCCTGCAGATCGAGGTGCCGGACCGGCCGGGCGCATTGGCGGACCTTACCGCCGTGCTCGGTTCCGGTTCCGTGAACATCGAAGACCTACAGATCGTGCATTCACCCGAAGGTGGGCGCGGAACCGTGCATCTGACGATCTCCATCGATGCTCTCGACAGGGCGAGCTCGGTGCTCGCCGATGTCGGGCTCGACCCGATCAGGCTGGCCTGAGCGACGTGCGCGCCCTCGTCACGCCTGGCGGTCCGCTCTCCGGAACGATCCGGGTTCCCGGAGACAAGTCGGTCGCGCATCGATGGTTGATGCTTGCCGCGACCGCGCTCGGACGTAGCAGTCTGCTCGAGGTTCCGAGTTCTCTCGACGTTCGCTCGAATGCTTCCTGCTTGTCCCTCCTCTTCCCGAGGGCTCGACCTTCACTGCAACGGTGGGCGGGCAACGGTGGCCGACCCGCCGAGGGTCACGGTTCCACGTGGAACGTGAGGGTTGAGGGTCGGTCCGATCCCATCGCGACTTCAGCACTTGAGGTCGAGGGTGACGGGCGTCGTGGGCTCGTGGAACCCCAGGGGCATCTCGACTGCGGCAACGCCGGGACGGCGATGCGTCTGCTGGCGGGGCTCGTCAGTTCCGGACCGGGGACGACGGTGCTCACGGGCGATGGGAGCCTGCGCACGCGCCCCATGGAGCGGGTGGCGGCCCCGCTGCGGGCCATGGGAGCCCTGATCGAGACCACCGACGGGCACGCGCCGGTCGTGGTGCACGGGGCCACACTCAATGGCGTGCGGTGGGTGTCGGACATCGCGAGCGCCCAGGTGAAGAGCGCTGTGCTGCTCGCGGGGGTCGACGCGGACGGCACGACCGAGGTGGTGGAGCCTGCGGCGACCCGCGACCACACCGAACGGGCCCTCACGGCGCTGGGGGCGCCGATCGAGATCGCCCCGGACCGACTCGCGGTGAGCGTGAGCCGCTTCCAGCACCAGGGCTTCTCGGCGTCAGTGCCGGGGGATCCGTCGTCGGCTGCGTTCCTCGTGGCGGCGGCGGCGTTGAGCGGCTCGGAGATCACGATCGTCGACGTCGGCCTCAATCCCTCGCGCACCCGCTTCCTCGACGTGATGCATCGGATGGGGGTGCGCACGGAGCAGGCGGTTCGGCGGATCGAGCTGGGTGAGCCCGTCGGGGATCTCCACGTGCAGGCGTGCGACGGCGTCACGCCGGTGCGGGTGGAGCCGAGCGAGCTGCCGCTCGTGATCGACGAGGTGCCCGTGCTCGCCGCGCTGGCCGCCCACGCCGACACGGACTCGCGGTTCCTGCACGCGGGGGAGCTGCGACTGAAGGAATCCGACCGCCTCGACGGTCTCGCGGTCGGGATCCGGGCGCTCGGCGGACACGCCGCCGTCGAGGGCGACGATCTCGTGGTCGCCGGCGGCGGGCTCGAGGGGGGCCTGGCCGATGCCCACGACGACCATCGCATGGCGATGGCGTTCGCGATCGCGGGGCTCGCCGCCCGCGGCACGGTCGCGGTCGACGGTATCGAGAGTGCCGAGGTCTCGTTCCCCGGGTTCGTCGGCGCCCTCACCTCGCTCGGCGCCTCGGTCGAGAGCGCATGAGCACGCCGAGGGTCGTCGCGATCGACGGAGCCGCCGGCAGCGGGAAGAGCACCCTCGCGAGAGGGCTGGCTCACGCGCTCGCGTTGCCGTACGTGAACACCGGGCTCATGTACCGGGCGCTGGCCGCCTCGGCTGCCCGATCGGGCGTCGCCCCACACGACGAGGCCGAGCTCCTTCAGCTCGCCGACAGGTTGCGGTTCACCGTCCGGTCCTCAGCCTCCGGAGAACTGAAGGTCGAGGGTTACGAACTCGGGGAGCTCACCAGCCTCGAGGTCGAGGCGACGGTATCGACCGTCGCCGCGCACCCGGCGGTTCGAGCCCACATGCGCCGCGAACAGCGACGCCTCGGCGAAACGCACGGGGCCGTCATGGAAGGCCGCGACATCGCGTCGGTCGTGTTCGCCGACGCCCCGGTGAAGCTCTACCTGCACGCGGCGCCGGAGCTCCGCGCCGAGCGACGTTCTCGAGAGCGGGGCGCCACGAACGCCGGCGAGGTCGCCGCCGCGCTCGCCGCACGCGACCGTCGCGATGCCCTCACCAATCCACACGAGCCGGCTCCCGGGGCGGTCGTGCTCGACACGAGCGACCTCGACCCACCCGAGACGCTCGCGGCAGCCCTGGTGGTCGTGCGGGAGCGGGCGCCGGAGCTCGTGCCGTGAGTGGGCCGGATCACGAGGGCAGCCGCGCACCCACCGGCGCCCGCGTGCCCCGGATCGCCGTGATCGGACGACAGAACGTCGGGAAGTCCACGCTGGTGAACCGGCTCTTCGGCGGCCGCGAGGCGATCGCTCACGACCTGCCCGGGGTGACGCGCGACCGGCTCGAGCTGGAGACGACCTGGCGAGGCCGGCGGTTCTCGCTCGTGGACACGGCCGGCTACCTGCACGGAGCGAGCGGCATCGAGGCGCTCGCAGGCGATCAGGCCGACCGAGCGGTCGCCCTTGCCGACCTCGTCATGCTCGTCGTCGACGCCCAGGCGGGCATCACCGAGGAAGACGGCGCGCTCGCTCGTCGCCTGCGCCGGTCACACGTGCCGGTGATCGTGGTGGCCAACAAGGTCGACACCGACCGTGAGGAAGCCGACGCCGCGGCCTTCCACTCGCTCGGGTTGGGTGAGCCCTTCCCGGTCTCGGGCATGCACGGGCGTGCGGCCGGTGATCTGCTCGATCGCATCGTGCAGCTCCTGCCCGACGCTCCGCAGGAGGATGCCTCCGGACACGGAGCGGAGCCTCGCTTCGCGCTCGTCGGGCGGCCGAACGCCGGGAAGTCGAGCCTGTTCAACCGTCTGGTCGGGGTCGAGCGTTCCCTGGTGTTCGAGGAAGCCGGCACCACCCGCGACGCCATCGACGCGCTCGTCGAGTGGCCCGACGGGCCCGCCCGGTTCGTCGACACCGCTGGCATGCGCCGTCAGACCAGGGTGCGCGGCATCGAGTACTTCAGCGTCGTACGCGCCACCCAGGCGATCGAGCGGGCGCAGGTGGCCGTCGTCGTGCTCGATGCGACCGGGGGCTTCACCATAGAGGACAAGAAGATCGCCAACATCGTGATCGAGGCGGGGCGCGCCCTGATGCTCGTCGCGAACAAGTGGGACCTCGTGGAGGACAAGGACGATCTGTACGCCGACCTCACCCGGACATCGATGCAGTTCACCGCTGCCCCCGTCATGCGCGTCTCGGCGCTCACGGGCCGGGGTGTGCACCGTCTGCCGCCGGTACTCATCGACCTGCACGCCAGATGGAGCTCGAGGGTCTCGACCTCCAAGGTGAACGAGGTGATCCAGCGAGCGCAACGGGAGCGTCCGACGTCGCGGGACGCCGGCACGCTCCACTACGCGACACAGGTCTCCACCGGCCCGCCCGGGTTCGTGATCTTCGGGGGCGCCAGGCCCCCCGACGCGGGCTACCGACGGTACGTGGAGGGCCGGCTGCGACGGGCGTTCCATCTGCAGGGTGTGCCGATCCGTGTGCACTACCGGCCGAGGAAGTCTCGATCCGGCCGTTGAGCGCGCCTCCGACGCAGTAGTCCGCTTCGGACTAGTCCATCGCGCGTGAGGGTCAGCGGCTAGACTCCTCGATGCACGGGACGTGGCGCAGTCTGGTAGCGCACCGGTCTGGGGGACCGGGGGTCGCGGGTTCAAGTCCCGCCGTCCCGACCGATGGATCGCCAGGGTGAGTCCACGCCGGCGTCGAACCGCGTGCTCACCCTGCCGAACGCGATCTCCTTCGCCCGCATCCTGGCGATCCCGGTGTTCTGCGCGTTGATCGTCGATCCCGACACCACGGCGCTCGGCATCGTGGTGTTCGGGGTCGTCGTGGCCACGGACTGGATCGACGGCACGATCGCCCGGCGCACGGGTCAAGTGACCGAGCTGGGGAAGGTGCTCGACCCCGTGGCCGACAGGGCTGCGATCGCTGCCGGGGTGATCTCGCTCGTCGTCCGAGGGGCCTTCCCGGCCTGGGCCGCCGCGCTCGTGCTCGTGCGCGACCTGACGCTCCTGGTCTCGGGCGCCGTGCTCCTTGGCCGCGGCGTGCGCATCGACGTGCGCCGGATCGGCAAGGCGGCGACATTCACGCTGATGATCGCGATCCCCGCGATCGCCTGGGGCACGATCGGTTCCTGGCCGTCGGACGTGGCCCTCGTGGTCGGATGGATCGCCTACGCCGCCGGGATCGTGCAGTACTACGCCGCAGCCGTGGCCTACGCCCGCGACGTGCGCCGGGCGCTCGGATGAGCGTCCTCCCCGAGCCTGGCCGTTCGGCGTCGTGCGAGGCGGAGGTCGAGCGTGGTTCACTTGCCGTCTCGCGAACGCAACGCTCGCGCCGCTCGGTCACCTGGATCGGTGCGGACCCGTAGCTGAGAGGGAGGCACGCGCGGTGGAGTTCCCCGAAGACCTTCGCTACACGAAGGAACACGAATGGGCCCGGCCCGAGGGCGACGGGGCCCGGGTCCGCGTCGGCATCACCGACTTCGCCCAGGACGCGCTCGGCGACGTCGTCTACGTCGACCTCCCGCAGACGGGCGCCCGTGTCGAGGCGCACGAGCCGCTCGGCGAGGTGGAGTCGACGAAGTCGGTGTCCGACGTCTACAGCCCCGTCTCGGGCACGATCCTCGAACGGAACACGCTGATCGAGGATCATCCGGAGCTCGTCAACGAACAGCCGTACGGCGACGGCTGGTTGGTCGTCATCGGCCTCGATGACGCGTCGGGCATCCAGGACCTGCTCGACGCCGCGGCGTATCGAGACTTCGCGGAGGGCAGTGACGCTGACGGGAGCTGAAGGCGGGTTCCGTCGGCCACGCGTCTCACACAGCGGGCCTCAACCGACTCGACCATCGGTCGAGGCTCACGTGGTCGAACGGTCGAGGGTTGATGCCCTATCCGGTTGAAGCTGCGGTAACCCTGCGGTAACGTCCCGTCTGCCGCCGCGATCGATCCGAACCATCGACCACGACCCTCGGCGGGAGACCGAACGAGATCGGACCTTGACGTTGTTCTGCACCCGCTGTGGACATCCCAACCACGATGATGCGCGCTTCTGCGCGTCATGTGGGGCTGCGCTACACGGCGACCCAACGGTCTCGCTCACCCCGGTCGAAGCCGACGATGAGGCGCATGATGAGTTCCCCTTCCCTCACGACGAACTCGACCCCGGGCAAGCTCTGGTTCTCGTGAAGCGTGGCCCCAACGCTGGGTCGACCTTCCTGATGCAGGACGACATCACGTCGGTGGGACGAGCGCCGGAGGCAGCGGTCTTCCTCGACGATGTGACGGTCTCTCGCACCCACGCCGTGTTCGAACGGCGCCAAGGGCCCGAATGGTTCGTGCGGGACGCGGGCAGCCTCAACGGCACGTACGTCAACGGCGAGCAGGTGAACGAGACGAAGCTCGCATCCGGCGACGAGGTGCAGGTCGGCCGGTTCAAGCTCGTGTTCTTCTCAGCAGGGGAGTGATGGCGCAGATGGCGGGGACCCGCAACTACCAATCGATCGGTGAGGTCCTCGTGGCCGTCAAGACCGAGTTCCCCGACATCACGATCTCGAAGATCAGGTTCCTTGAGGCCGAAGGCCTGATCGAGCCTGAGCGCACGCCGTCGGGATACCGCAAGTTCTACGTCGACGACGTCGACCGGCTGCGATCGATCCTGCGGATGCAGCGCGACGAGTACCTGCCACTCAAGGTCATCAAGGAGCGGCTGTTGAAGCAGGACGCCGTCGAGGAGGACGGGGGAGGCGAAGGTGCCGAACGGGAAGCCGACCCGACGGAAGGCGATGTGGTCGACGAGGGCCTCGCCGATGCCCCTGCCGGCCTGCAGATGTCGATCGAGGAGATGTCGGCGGCCACAGGGGTGGAGCGCGATCGGATCAAGGAGCTCGAGTCGTTCGGCATCGTCTGTTCCCACGGTCCCGACGGTGCCCGCTACTACGACGGCGACGACTACGTCGTCCTGTCGATCGTGAAGGACCTCTTGCGGTACGGCATCGAGCCGCGGCACCTCACGATGTACAAGCACTTCGCGGAACGTGAAGCCAAGTTCTTCGAGGACCTGGTCGCTCCCCGGCTTCGGCAGAAGAATCCCGACGCCCGCCGGGCGGCGGCCGAGATGCTCACCGAGCTCTCGGTCACCTCGCGCAAGCTCAAGCAAGCGTTGCTGCGTACGAACCTCGGCGAAGACCTCCGCGAGGCGTGAGCCGACGACGCCGTCCGCGAGGCGGGTCGACGAAGCGGGCGTTGCTCGCCTCGTCGGTGGTGGTCTGTCTCGGAGCTCAGCTGCTCGTGCTCGGCAACGCATCGGCCGAGCGCACGGGGCCACCGCCCACACCCGTCCCACCGGCGGGCTCTCCCTCTCCGTTCCCCCAAGCGCTCGCCACGCCCGACGATGCGCTCGCCGTGCCCACGGTCGACGCGCGCGCGGCGATCCTCGCCGATCTCGACGAGGGTCAGGTGATGTTCGCCAAGGCCGCCGAGAGCCGTCTTCCGATCGCGAGCCTCACCAAGGTGATGACGGCGCTCATCGTGCTCGAGCGCCGGGACCTGGGCGACACGGCCGTCGTCCCGGCGGATGCCGTGTTCGCTGGCGACGACTACGGCGCCACGTCGACCCTCGGCCTTCGGGCAGGCGAGCGCCGCACCGTACGCGAGCTGCTCGACGCCCTGATGCTGCAGTCGGCGAACGATGCTGCCGTCGCGCTCGCGATCGAGATCGCCGGCAGCGAGCAGCGCTTCGTCGAGCTGATGAACACCCGAGCCCGCAGGCTCGGACTTCGTCGAACGGTGTTCTTCTCGCCTCACGGGCTCGACGATCGTGGCCGGTCGACCGCGCGCGACCTCGTGGCCCTCACCCGCGCGGCCTACGCCACGCCCGGGTTCGCTCGCATCGTCGCGTCGAGGTTCCGCGAGATCGATGCACCGCGTGGACCCGCCCGTCGGGTGCAGAACAGGAACGCCTTGCTGTGGCTCTACCCGGGAGCGATCGGGGCCAAGACGGGGTTCACCGCCGGGGCAGGCTTCTGCCTGATCGCCACCGCCGAGCGAGGGGGGCGTCGACTGGTCGCGGTGGTGCTCGGATCGAGGACCGAGGCGTTCTCGGAAGCAGCGACCTTGCTCGAGCACGGCTTCGAGGGCTTCGTCGAGAAGACCTTCGTGGTCGCCGGCGCCGGCATCGGCACCCTCGCGATACGTGGAGGGGCGGTGGCGGTCGAGCCAGCCCGTTCGATCGTGTCGCTCGTGCCGACCGCGAGGCTCGCACGCATCCGGGAGCGGATCGTGGTCAGCCCCGAGGCGGTCTTCCCGCCTGCCTTGGGAGAACGGGTCGGAACGTACGAGGTGTCGATGCCCGGAGTGTCGCTCGGAAGC
>DASVGA010000386.1:0-3660 GCA_036379795.1 Actinomycetota bacterium
CACGCCCGCTGCGATGCCCGTGCCGAGCCTCGCCCCCATCGCGCCGAAGATCATGCCTCGCATGCCGACCGAGGCCGGGATCAACACCAGCAGACCGGGCAGCAGATCGAGCCTTCCGGTGATCGAGCCGAGGATCAATCCGGCCACGAAGCCCGCCCCGGTGCTGAGGGCGAGCGCCGCGACCCCCTGCTGCAGCGTCCGCTGCTCGGCGCGCAACGTTCGATAGACGCGCCGGGCGCGCCGGGGGGACGGTCGTGTCGCTCGTGGTGTGGCCATGGACCTGCCGTCGATTGCCGATCGGTCGTCGTCGCGGGATGCCGCGGCGGCCGAAGTATCGCCCGGTGCCTGGGGTGGGACAAGCCACGTCAGCGATGGAAGACGCCGAGGGCCGCCATCGCGAGCAGTACCGCGATCACGCCCGCGAGATCCATGGCGCTCGTGATGATCGGCACGCTCTGGTCGTCGGGGTCGAGGCCGAACCGGGCGGTCGCGACCGCCACCCCGTACGACAGCAGCAGGATCGCGGGCAGCATCATGCTGCCGGCGAGCAGCGTGCCCCCGATCATCTCGGCCGCTCCAGGATGGGCTCGGGCCGTGAGCTCGGCGAGCACCGTCGCGCCCGCGCCGACCGCCAGGAACGTGACCACCGACAGGATCGAGACGACGCCGGCATCGATCCACGCGAGGGCCGAGGGTCTCGCGGACGGCCGAACCAGTCCGAGCTGGATCTTCGACGACAGGCGTGATGCGAGGATCCCTCCGAGGGCCCCCGACTGCGAGACGAATGGCGGGATCAGGATGAGGATGCCGGCGTTCTGCACGAGATCGGATTGGAACCGCCCGAGCAGGCCGCCCGCTGCGATGTCGAGCAAGGGCGTGAGGGCGATCACTGCGGCCATCTGCACCACGATCCTGCGCACCGCAGGCCGAGTGGTCCGCATGACGGTCGCGACGCTCCATGCGACCGCGACCCCGCACGCGACGGCGATCGATGCCGTGAGGAGATCGCTCCGCGTCAGCAGCGAGGCGAGGAACAGCGTCGGCAGGGTCGCGGCGTCACCGAGCGCCGTCACCATCGGTGTGCCGACGGCATCGAGATCCCACCCCCGGCGGTACGACGCTACGGACAGGACGATCGTGACCGAGAGGATGACCACCGAGCCGAGCGTTCCCCCCACGACCGAGATCACCACCAAGCGAACGATCGAGATCGACGGGTCGCCGAAGACTGTCGCCGTCAGCTTGGCGAGGACCGCGAGCCACAACGACGAAGTGAACGTGGTGACGACGGCGACGGTGACGTTGTCGCGGAGCGGGCCTTCCCGGCGGATCGTGGCATGGAACAGACCCGCGTGGATGCTCGTTCCCAGCCGCGCCGCGACCGCGCCGAAGATCGTGCCTCGCATGCCGACGGCGGCCGGGATCAACACCAGCAATCCGGGAAGCCGCTCGAGCGCCCCCGTGATGTGGCTGAGGATCAGCCCTGCGACGAAACCGGCGGCCGTGCTGAGGGCGAGCGCGACCACGCCTTGGCGGAGCGTGCGAAGTTCCGAGCGCAGAGCCGCCACCAGCCGAGAGGTGCGGAGGGCGCGAGGCATAAGGGCACGTGCATCGTCGGTCGTTCCTCCGCGGCGGGACCCGGTCGGGCCAGGGGCGTCGGCGAGGCTACCACTCCGGCGCCGCCAGGTCAGTCCTCGACCCAGTCGCGGGTGAGGAAGAGCCAGAACGCGAGCCCGGCGTGCTCCCCGTACCGCCGGAAGCGGCGAGCGATGGTCGCATCCGGCACGAGCGTGGTTCGACCCACCAGCCGCGCGTACTTCGGCCGGGTCCAGCTGTCGAGGATCAGCCGTGAGTTCCGGCCGAGGGTCATCATCACGTGGGCCGCCGCGTACGGTCCGATCCCCGGAAGATTGAGCAGCATCCGCTCGACGTCGTCGTCGGGAAGCGTGTCCGGTCCATGGACCGCCAGGCCCTCGAGGTCGACGCCTCCGCCGGCGACCCGCCGGGCGAGCTCGATCAGGTACGGGCTGCGGTAGCCGGCACGCACCTCGTCGCGGTAGAAGCGTTCGGGCGCGGCGGCCATCGCCGACGGGGTCGGGAAGGCGTTCGTGAGCGGACCGTCACCGCCGATCGCGGGTTCTCCGAGCGACGACACGAGCGCGTTCACCATGCGCACCGTGGCTCCCCATGAGCAGTTCGTGGTGCAGATCGTCTTGACGACGTCTTCGAAGACCGTGGGCGATCGCAGCATGCGGCCGGAGCCTCGGGCAGCCCAGGCGAGGTCGGGATCCGCGGCGATGAGCGCGTAGAAGCCCGAGAGATCGTGGTCCAGGCGCAGCACGTGCGCTGCACCTTCGAGTGCCGCGGCGCGCACGCGAGGTCCAGCCGCGGGGCCCATCACGTCGATGCGCGCGGTCGAGATCGAGTCTCCGGGACCGATGCCGATGCGTCGGGGCCGAGCGCCGGGCACCCGCACGGTGACGTGCAGGGTGTTCGCGGTCTCGTCGAGCGACGAGGGGGCGAGCTCGGCGAACCCGTGCGAGTTCAGCGTGCGGGCGAGGTCGACGGCCTCCCCACGGGGGCCGACGAGCGGAAGCTGCAACGAGGTGGTCATGCGGGGCACCGAAGGGCAGGAGCGACGGCCATGACGTCTGCAGCGTATCGACGCCGGCGATGGATGGGGATCCGGACGGTAGCATCCCTCGATGATCCGATGCAGCTCGGCGGCGGTGGGGCTCCTGCGTCGAGCCGAGCAGGCCGCGCGCCGCTTCGACCCTTCGGCTCGGGTCAGGCTCGTGCCCGACGGCGCCGGTGTGCGTTTCGAGCTCGCCGAAGAACCCGCTCCGGGCGACGAGGTCGTGCAGCACGAAGCGGGCTTCACGCTGTTCGTGGCCCCGGGGCTGTCGGGCGTCGTCGACGTGGTGGAACCGCACGACCGGCTGGTCTTGGTCACCGACGACACCGAGGCCCAGACGTGAGCCTCGATCTCGCGGCGATCCGCACCAAGCTGCAGGCAGACCGGGCAGCACTCGAGGCCGAGCTCGAGCAGCTGACGATGGTCACACGTGACCCGACGGCCACGATCGGCTTCGGCAAGCGGGTGGGCGAGGGCACGAGCGAAGCCATCGGCCGGATCGAGCGCGTCGGCCAGGCCGAGGCGCTCTCGTCGAAGCTCGCCGGCGTGGTCAGAGCGCTGGACAAGCTTGACGAGTCGACCTACGGCCGCTGCGACGTGTGCGGCGACCCGATCCCCGAGCTCAGGTTGCAGGCCCGGCCGTCATCGGTCCGGTGCGTCTCGTGCAGCGCTGCGCCTGGGTAGCGGAGGCCACGCTCGCGCGACGATCAGCGCCGTGGCGGGCCCACCGAGCCCGCCGCGTCGGCCTGCACCATGTGCATCAAGGCGTTGATCTGCGCCAGGTGCGTGAAGGCCTGGGGGAAGTTTCCCCAGTGACGACCCGTGCGAGGGTCGATCTCTTCCGCGTACAGGCCGAGCGGGCTCGCGAACGAGAGCATGCGCTCACAGAGGTCGCGAGCGCGCTCCAGCTCCCCGATCTCGGCCAGCGCCGAGACGAGCCAGAACGAGCAGATCGCGAACGTGGCCTCCTCGCCTCGCAGTCCGTCGTCGGTCTCCTCGACGCGGTAGCGCAGCACTAGACCGTC
>DASVGA010000387.1:0-2324 GCA_036379795.1 Actinomycetota bacterium
CCCATGAGCTGAACATCGAAGTGCCGCTGGCCGATCGTGCGGCGCGCCGCCTCTCGAACGGTCGCGAAGGCTTCCGGCAGCAGGTCGTCGAGCGACTCGCCGTTGGCGGTCCGTTCCTTCAGCTCACCGGTCTTGGCCCGGAGCTCGTCATCGCTGAGATCCTCGACCTCCGGCTCGAAGGTGTTCACGAGCTGCGCGATCGACTCCAGGTTCCTGAGCTTGCGGCCTTCGCCGATGTTGGAGAGCTTGTCGAGTACCGGCACGGAGATCCCTTCAGCGCCGAGGAAGTCGAACGGTCAGCCTTCGATTCTATCGGCCCCGTGGTTCACGCCCGGAGCTCGCCGCCCCGGGATCCTGGCGCACCATGCCCACCACCCGAGCGAACTCGAGGCGTTCGTAGAACCCGGTGGTCTCCTCATCGCAGCAGAGGTAGACCCCGTAGATGGGAGCGACCGCGCGGGAGATACGGCGAACCAGCTCGCTGCCGATGCCTCGCCCCCGATGGCTCGCGACCACTTCGATGAGCGGGATGAACACGAAGAGGGCGCGATCGGTGAGCGCGGTTGCGATCCCGACCAGGCGGTCACCGTCGTAGGCCAACACACAAGCGTCGGCTCCGGTGATGGCCGCGAGACACCGATCTGGAGCCGGAGCAGCTCGCCAGCCCTCGAAGAAGCTGGAGACATCCGCGAGCCTCAGGTCCGCCGGATCGTCGAGGTAGGTGATGGCATCCGTGGGCATGTTGGTCAGATCGGGTCGGTGAGCGCACCGAGGCGGTCGATCAAGCGGGCGTTCTCCGCATAGTCGATCGGGCACGCGACGATCGAAACGGCGTCGTCGTCGAGGGCCTTGCGCAGGGTCGGCGCGAGCTCGTCGGCGGCGGCGATCGCGTAGCCCTTCGCGCCGAAGCTCTCCGCGAGCATCACGAAGTCGGGGTTCGAGAACGACACGGCGGCCTGCCGGCCGAAGTGGATGTCCTGCTTCCAACCGATCAGACCGTAACCCCCGTCGACCCAGACCAGCACGACGATGTGGGCACCCTCGCGAACCGCCGTCTCGATCTCGGCCATGCTCATCGCGAACGCGCCGTCACCCATGACGGCGAGCACCTTGCGGTCGGGGTACACGAGCTTCGCGGCGATCGCGCCCGGCAGCGAGAACGCCATCGTGGCGAGACCGTTGGAGATCAGACAGGTGTTCGCCCGGAAGGTCGGGTACAAGCGCGCCATCCACATCTTCACGGCCCCGGTGTCGCACAGCACGATGTCGTCGTCGGCGAGCACCGATCGGATGTCACTGACCGCGCGGGCGGGCGCGAGCGGGAAGGCGTCTTCGGCCGCACCGCGCTCCAGCTCCTCACGCACCAGGTCGCGCACCGGGAAGCTCTCACTCTTCATGCCGTGCACGTCGCTCGCCTCGCAGATCGCATCGAGCGTCTCGCCGATGTCACCTTGCACTCCGACCGCCAACGTGTAGTTCGCATCCACCTCGGCCACCGAGCGATGCACGTGCACGATCTGCTTGTCGGCGAGCGGGTTCCATCTCGCCGGCGAGTACTCGACCAGGTCGTAGCCGACCGCCACCACCACGTCGGCTCTATCGAACCCGAAGTTCGCGTAGTCCTTCACCATGAAGCCGATCGTGCCGAGCGAGTTCGGATGGTCGGCCCGGAACACGCCCTTGCCCAGGAACGTCGTGGCGACGGGCACGTTCAGGCGCTCGCTGAACCGCGTGAGCGCGGCCGTCGCCTTGTCGCGTGCCACACCCGGCCCGGCGAGCACCACCGGATGCTCCGCCTGGGCCAGCACGTGCGCCGCGCGATGCACCTGGCCCTCGTCGGGGGCCGGATCGACCGGGGTGTTCACCCTGAGCACGGGCGCATCGGTCTCGCGCTCGGCGACGTCTTCCGGCAGCACGAGGAACGTCGCTCCCGGGGGCTCGGTCGTCGCCTGCTTGAAGGCCTTGCGGACCATCTCGGGCGCCGCGCCACCGACCGTGACCATGTCGCCCCACTTCGTGATGGGCCGGAAGAGCGACACGATGTCGACGAACTGGTGCGACTGCTTGTAGATGCGGTCGAGGCTCGCCTGCGCCGTGATCGCCACCAGCGGATGGGCGTCGAGCTGGGCGTTCGCGACGCCGAGCATGAGGTTGATCGCACCCGGCCCGAGGGTCGCGAGACACACACCGGGCCTGCCGGTGAGTGCGCCGTAGGTGTCGGCCATGAACGCCGCGCCCCGCTCGTCACGTGTCGTGATGAACCGGATCGAGGAATCGGCGAGCGCGTCGACGACGTGCAGGTTCTCCTCACCGGGAAGTCCGAA
>DASVGA010000388.1:0-6949 GCA_036379795.1 Actinomycetota bacterium
GACGGTCGTGGCCGTCGGCGGAGACGTCGAGGGCGCCGCGCTCGGGGTGCGCTACCGACACGACGACGATCCCGTGGTGGCGCTGCTCTGCGAGGTGCTCGTCGCAGAGCTGCTCGCCGCGCACTGGTGGCTCGCCGCCCCAGACGGCGCCGCGTAGGCTCGAACGACGATGGCCGCCGATCAGACGACGAAGAGCGGGGCCGGTCGCGAGCCCGCCGTGCCGACGAGACGCCGCGCGATCGCCATCGTGCGGGAGGGCATGGCCGAGGTGTTCGCGCTGTATGACCGGCTTCCGCCTCGGGCGCGCACGACGGCCGGGCTCGGGGGCGGCGAGTGGTCCCCCAAGGACCTGCTCGGTCACCTGGAGAGCTGGCAGGAGTACGCATTGGCGGCCCTCGACGCGTGGGAAGCAGGACACGCCCCCGCCATCGACGCGGTGATCTGGTCGACCAGCACCTCGGCGCTGAACCGCGACGCCGTGCTCGCGAAGTCCTCGCGGCGCGCGGCCGATCAGCGTCGCCGGGCCGAGGCCACGCACGAACTGTTGCTCTCGAGGCTCGAAGCGTTCGACGACGCACGCTGGAAGCGCCCCGGCACGCCCCGGGGACGCACCCCCGCGGGTGCGCGGCTGGGGAGCCTGCTGGCTGGTCCGGGCGGGCCGTTCCGCCATGCCGAGGCACACCTCCCGCAGCTCAGGGCCTTCGTCGGGGAGCACCTCGGCACCTAGTCTGTCCCAGACTACCGAGCCAATAGGAGGAAGGTCGCGGGGGATCCGGTCAGCGGACGACGAGCACGGGCGTCCCGAGCGCGAGCAGCGGCTTCAGCCGGTCGAGCGAGCGCTCGCTCACCCGCAGGCAGCCCGCGCTCGCCGAGCGTCCGATCGACGAGGGATCGTTCGTGCCGTGGATCGCGAGCTGGTTGCCTCCGTTCCACCCCGGCGGCAGGTTGGGCTGGATGCCCGAGATGCCGAACGCGAACGTGCCGAGCGAGCCTCCGGAGAACGCGATGCGGTCGGTCACGAAGTACTCGCCGGGCGGGGTGGGCGAGATCACTGCGCCGGTCGCCGCCGGCATGCCGAACAGCGACCTCCCGAACCTCGTGACGGTGATGCGGTGCTCGGAGAGGTCCACCTGCACCTCGACGCCGGTCGTGCGGCGAGCCAGGTCCCGAAGCAGGATCCATCCGTGGCGGCGCGGCCAGACGTAGGGGATCTCGACGCGCCCCCAGCGTCCGTCGGGGGAGACGTCCTCGACCCACGCGGTGATCGGCACGTCGTAGTACTTCGAACCGCTCGGCATCGTGCCGACCACCGACGCGTCGGGGTTCGGGTTCGCGCGCACGGCCATGTCACGGGGCACGCGCACGAGCAGGTGGCCCTTCGGTGCGGCGGGCTCAGGGGCGCTTGGAGCAGCGACCTCGGCCTGCCCCGCCGACACGGCGCCCATGCCGTCGCCGAACGGCTCCGAGAGTTCGGGCGGCCGGGTCTCGCGGGCGACCGGGGTCGGCTCCGGCGTCGGGCCGGTCAAGCTCGTCGCGACCGGGGTCGCGAGCGCAAGCACGCTGGCAACGGCCGTGGCGACCCACGACGCGCGGAGGACGATGGGGCTGCGCATACCCTCCTATCGGTATGCCGCGTGGGACCTTGAAACCCCGCCGCCGGCGCGCCGTCGTGGCGGTAGGCTGCGGGCGGGAGCGGTTCCATCCCCCGGAACCGGAAGGCACATGACATCGACGCACGACACCGCGCTCGCCCTGGTCGCGCCCGGCAAGGGCATCCTCGCCGCCGACGAGTCCAGCGGCACGATCGCCAAGCGCTTCGACACGATCGGGGTCACATCGACCGAGGACGCCCGCCGCCGCTACCGCCAGCTGCTGTTCACCACCCCCGGGGTCGGCGACCACATCAGCGGCGCGATCCTGTTCGACGAGACGATCCGCCAGTCGGCCGACGACGGCCGCACCTTCGTGCAGGTCCTGCAGGAAGCGGGTGTGATCCCCGGCATCAAGGTCGACGCCGGAGCGAAGCCGCTCGCGTTCTTCCCCGGCGAGACCGTCACCGAGGGTCTGGACGGGTTGCGGGAGCGGCTCGCCGAGTACGTGGGGCTCGGCGCCAGGTTCGCCAAGTGGCGCGCCACGGTCTTCATCGGTGAGGACCTGCCCACCGAGGGAGCGATCGACGCCAACGCGCACGCGATGGCCCGCTACGCAGCCCTGTGCCAGGAAGCCGAGGTCGTGCCGATCGTCGAGCCCGAGATCCTGATGGACGGCGACCACGACATCGCCGCCTGCGAGACCGCGACCGGTCGCACGCTCGACTCGTTGTACCGCGCGATGGCCGAGGCCAGGGTCGACCTGCCCGGCTCGCTGCTCAAGGTCAACATGATCGTGCCGGGCAAGGACTGCGCCACCCAGGACGACGACACCGCGGTGGCCGAGGCGACGATCCGCTGCCTCAGGGCGAACGTACCGGCCGAGGTTCCCGGGGTCGTGTTCCTGTCGGGCGGCATGAGCGACGAGCAGGCCACGAGCCGGCTGAACGAGATGAACCGCATCGGCGGAAGCGGTCTGCCCTGGCGGCTGAGTTTCTCTTACGGCCGGGCGCTGCAGGCTCCCTCGCTCGCCGCCTGGCGTGGCGACGACGCGAACGTCAAGGCCGCCCAGGACGCGTTGGCGCATCGGGCGCGCATGAACGGGCTCGCCACGAGCGGGGAGTACCGGGCCGAGCTGGAGTCGTCGGCGGCGTGATCGTGCGGGCACGAGTGGCACGAGGCTGCGCGTGAGGCTGCTCGTCATCGGCGGGGCCCGGTTCTCGGGCCGGGCCCTCTCTGAGCTCGCTCTCGAACGGGGCCATGAGGTCACGCTGTTCCACCGCACGCCGAGCGACCTGTTGCCGGACGCTGAACACGTGATCGGCGACCGCGATCAGGGCGTGGACGCGCTCGCCGGGCGCAGGTTCGACGCGGTCGTCGACACGTGTGGGTACGTGCCGCGGGCCGTGCGGGCCTCGGCGCAGCTGCTCGCCGACAGCGGCTGGTACGGGTTCATCTCGTCGCTCTCGGCCCACCCCGAGGATCTGCCGCCGGGTGCGAACGAGGCGTCCCCGATCTTCGAGCCGCCGTTCCCCGACACCGAAGAGGTCACCGACGAGACCTACGGGCCGCTCAAGGTGGCGTGCGAGCGCGAGGTCACCGGCGTCTTCGGCGACCGTGCGTGCGTGATCCGGCCCGGGTTCATCGTGGGCCCGAACGACCCGACCGACCGCTTCACCTATTGGGTGCGACGGGGCGCCGCCGGAGGCGAGATGGCCGCCCCCGCGCCCGCCGACTACGGGCTCCAGTGGGTCGACGCGCGAGACCTGGCGGCGTTCGTGCTGCGGCTCGCCGAGCACGCGACACCCGGCGTCTACGGCGTGGTCGATCGCGCGCCGACGATGACGCTCGGCGAGGTCATCGGCGAGGCGGCGTCGGCCGCCGGTGTCTCGACCGAGGTCGCGTGGCTCGACGAGGCGTTCATCGCGGACGCGTTCGCCGGCGAGGAAGCCGCTGACGACCCGCACGAGGCGTTCCCGCTGTGGTGGCCCGAGGCCCCCGGGTTCCACGCGTTCGATCCGAGCCGCGCGTTCGAGGCCGGCCTCGAGTGCCGGCCGCCCGCCGAGACCGTTCGCGACACGCTCGCCTGGGATCGCGCGCGGGAACAGCCGCCGTTGCAGGCGGGTCTGTCGGCCCAGCGCGAACGAGCGCTGCTCGATGCGTGGCGAACCACCGGCCGCTGAGCGCGCGCGACCGGGTCAGCTCGCGATGAGGTCGTCGAGCGTGGCTTCGAGGTCCGCCTTGCCGAGCTCGTAGGGCACGACCGTGGTCTCGCCCGAGTCGTCGACGAAGACCCACGCCGGCTGGTAGGCGACGCCGAACGCCGCCCACAGCGAGCCGTCCTCCGTCACGGCCTGCTGGAACCCCAATCCGTACTCGTCGACGAACGCCTGCATGTTCTCGCTGGAGTCGTTTCCCGGCACGCCGATGAACTCGACGTCGTCTCCGTAAGCTCGCGCCACCTGCGCGACTTCAGGGGCGGCCCCCTGGCACGTCGTTCACCACGGGGCCCAGAACCAGAAGGCGACGTCGGCGCCCGAGTAGTCCTCACCTCGCACGGTGCCGCCCTCGAGCCGGGGAGCGGTGAACCGCAGGACCTCGGCCGTACCCTCCGAGGCGCTGGAAGGGTTCCCCCCTGCGCTGGGAACGACGGGATCCTTCGAGGGCGAGTCAGCAGAGGGCGCGGGCGCATCGGTAGAGCCCGCGCACGCCGCCGCCCCCGCGATCGTCAGCGCCGCGAGCAGCGCGACGATACCGACGGGGCGTGGTCGGGAGGACATCTGCCCATGCTACGGGGGCCGGGCGTGAAGGGGATGAGCGCGGGGAGGTTCAGCCCGGCGGCGTGAGCCGGGCTCGCAGGGCATCCAGGTCGAGGTCGGGCACCGGCAACCGCGGATCGACGCGTTCGAGCGTCTCGACGAGCAGCGACGAGATCGCCCAGTTCCGGTACCACTTGCGGTCGGCCGGGATCACGTACCAGGGCGCGTCATCGGTCGAACACTCCCGGATCGCGTCGTCGTAGGCGGCCATGTAGTCGTTCCAGCGGGCGCGCTCGTCGAGGTCGCCTTCGTTGAACTTCCATCGTTTCGACGGGTCGTCGAGACGGGCGAGCAGTCGCTCGCGCTGCTCGTCGTAGGAGATGTGGAGCATGCATTTCACGATCGTGGTGCCCGAGGCCGCCACGCGACGCTCGAACTCCACGATCTCGGCGTAGCGCGGCCGCCAGACCTGCTCGGGCACGAGCGAGCGCACGCGCACGATCAGCACGTCCTCGTAGTGCGAGCGGTCGAACACCACGACCTCGCCGGGCGCGGGCAGTCTGCGCTCGATACGCCATAGGAAGTGGTGTGCGAGCTCTTCGTCGGTCGGCCGCTTGAACGTCGCGACCTCGACGCCGGCCGGGTGCATCGCCGAGAAGACGTGGCGGATCGTGCCGCCCTTGCCGCTCGTGTCCATGCCTTGCAGCACGACGAGCAGCGACCGCTCACCCTCGACCCACAGACGCTCCTGCAGCTCGTCGAGGCGTTCAGCGAGCGTCGGCATGGCGGCTTCCGCTTCGGCTCGGTCTTCGACGCCCGGGGTCGACCGTGGGTCGATGCCGGACACGCCCGGATGTGAAGGACCGACCTGCAGCTGTTCAGCCAAGCTCGAGGCACACATCGCGGCAACCTACAGGCGGATGTTCGCCACGTCGGAGCTCTCGGCCTGCACGCCCTGGCGCTTCGAGAGCACGCGCATGCCGCCGAGGCCGACGCCGATCGCCGCGAGCGAGATCACGAGCATCAGGGTTGCGGTGGCGTTCAGGGCGGGGTTCGGAGCGGTGCGCCCGGAGCTGTAGATCAGCATCGGCACGGTCTGGGTCTTGAGGTCGGTCGACAGGAACTGGCTCGTGACGAAGTCGTCGATCGACAGGGCGAACACGATCGTGAACGCCGCGAAGACCGCGGGCGCGAGCGCGGGCAGCAGCACGCGGCGCAGGGCGTCGAGCGGCGGCGCGCCGAGGTCCATCGCGGCTTCCTCGAGATCGGCCCCGATGCTGAAGATGCGACCGCGTAGCACCACCACGACGTACGGGATCGACCACGTCACGTGCCCGAAGATCTGCCCCACGGTGCCGGGGTCGGGGAACGGATACAGGAAGACGAGCGTGAAGAAGATGCCGGTCGCCAGCACGATCTCGGGGGTGACGAGCGGCAGTAGCATCAGGAAGTTTGCCGACCCCGAGCCACGGCCACGCCAGCGCGCGAGCCCGAGCGCGAGCGCGACACCGATCGGGGTCGCGATGCCCATGGTCGCGACCGCGAGCACCAGGCTCTGACGGATCGCGGAGGTGAGCGTCGGGTCGTGCAGCACCGAGAGGTCGGGGTTGTGGATCCACCACTCGAGGGAGAAGCCTTGCCACACGCTCCGCGACCGTCCCGCGTTGAACGAGAAGCCGATCGCGATCACGACGGGAACGATCGCCCACGCGAGGTACAGCCACGTGTAGAGGGCGAGGAACCGGTGCTTGCGCCACGGGTTCGCGAGCACGTTCTCGACGACGCTCACCGCTCGGCCCTCATGCCCGGCTCGCCTCGCGCGTCGAGCGGGCCGTCGAGACGATGTAGTAGAGCGTGAGCACCGAGACGAACACCGCGAGCACGGTGACGAGGGCCGCGCCCCGAGCCTGGGCGTACCCGAACGTCGTCTCGAGCAGCAGCGACTGGATCGAGTTGCCGATCATCGCCGTGCTCGACCGTCCGTTCGACAACAGGTAGGCGGTGTAGAAGTCGCCGAACATCGGCAGCATGATGATCGCGACGCCGGCGAGGATGCCGTTCTTCGACAGCGGAAGCGTGACACGCCGGAACGTGCTGAACGAGCTCGCGCCGAGGTCCCAGGCGGCCTCGAGGTAGCTGGTTTGCAGGCGGTCGAGCGCCGCGAACAGCGGCAGGATCAGGAAGGGCACGTATCCGTACGCGAGGCCGAGGATCACCGTGACGGCCTTGCCCTCGAGCCACGGGTAGGGGTCCTGCAGCACGCCGATGCCGGTGAGCACGCGATTCACGAGGCCTTCCTCATTCAGCAGTCCCACCCACGCGAGCATGCGCATCAGGTAGCTGATCCAGAACGGCAGCACGAGCAGGCCGAGCACGATGCCCCTCGTGCGTCCGCGCAGGCGCGACACGTGGTAGGCGACGGGGTAGCCGATCACGAGACAGAGTGCGACCGCGGTGAAGACGTAGCGCAGCGTTCGAAGGAACACGACGCGGTAGACGCCGTCCGGTGCCAGGATCTGCTCGAACACGTAGCCGAACGACGCCCGATCCCAATAGGAAGGGTTCCACTGCGGCACCGCGAGGCCCGTCTGCGGGTTGAGC
>DASVGA010000389.1:0-5624 GCA_036379795.1 Actinomycetota bacterium
GGCTCCTGGTCCGAGCCGGCGCCCAGGTGCTGCGCCTCGCGAACGGCGCGCGCTGGCGCGATCCGCACCTCGCGCACGACTGGATCGTCGGCCACTGGGGCAACGTGGGCATGCTCACCGACGGGCAACAGCCTCGCCACACGCACCGGCCCGACCCCATGCAGCGCATGCTGGCCGAGGAGCGTCCCGACCTCGTGGTGTCCGATCACGGGTTCGCGGGTGCGGCGATCGAGGCGGGGGTCGAGACCCTCTCGATCGCCGACGTGAACGACCCGGCGCTCATCGTCGCGAAAGCCCAGGGCCGCACCGATATCGTCGTGGTCATGGACGACCACGTGGAGCCCGACGCCTACTGGCCGTGCTTCCAAGCCATCGCGTCGAGGTTCTGAGGTCCGGTTGCCCGAGGCCCCGCACGCCCGACGAGGGGTATCCAGCGCGGGGCCGGAACGCCTACAATCGCGCCATCGTGAAGCGAGAACCCTTCACCGAGGCTCGGCTGAAGACCGTCAACGAGGTCGCAGACCTGTTGCGCGTATCCAGGATGACCGTCTATCGCATGATCAAGACAGGAGAGATGCCCGCCGTGAGGGTGGGCCGGAGCTATCGGCTCCGATCCGAAGACGTCGATACCTACCTGATGGAGCGGTACACCGAAGCCGGCTGAGGCCCGGCAGCGACCGCTCCGCGCGACCCGCGCTCAGCCGACCTCCGTGGAGCACGGAGGGGCGCATGAACGAGCACGAACGGCTCGTCGATCGAGCCGCCCGCGAGGCACGCACCGTGATGTTCGTGGGTGGGCTCGACGCCGGGAAGAGCACGCTGGCGCGAGCGACCGCGGCGTTCGCCCTGCGTCGCGGGCGAACCGTCGCCTACCTCGACGCCGACGTCGCACAGAAGACCGTGGGGCCCCCGGCCACCGTCGGGCTGAAGCACGTTCGTGAGCCCGACGATCTCACGCTCGAGCGCCTCGCGCACGCCGACGCGCTCGGGTTCGTCGGAGCGACCAGCCCACAGGGCCACGTGCTCCCGCTCGTGGGTGCGCTCGCCCGCCTGCGCGACCGCGCCCGCAGCGAGGGCGCCGACCTGATCGTGGTCGATACGAGCGCCATGGTGAGCGGCATCTGGGGCCAGCTCGTGAAGTACTACAAGGTCGATGCCCTCGAACCCGATCTGGTCGTCGGGCTGCAGCGCGGGGAGGAGCTCGAGCCCGTGCTCGGCGTGATCCAACGATTCTTCGGCGTCGACCTGGTGACGCTGCCGGTGCATACCGGCGTCGTCTCGACGAGCGTCGAGGAGCGTTCCAGCCAGCGAGAACGATCGATGGCGTCGTACTTCGGCCGCGAGCTGCTGCGCTTCAGGGTGAAGCCCACGGTCTTCATGCCGTCGCTGCCGCCGCTGTTCGACCTGCGCGAGCTCGACCGGCTGCTCGTCGGCCTCTCCGACGGACTTGGCGGGTTCACGGGCCTCGGCTACCTCGAGTACGTGCCGGAGGATCAGGGCCTGCGCTTGATCTCCCCCGTGGCAGAGCCGCCGAAAGCGCTTAGACTGGGCTCCGTTCGTCTGGAGGACAGCTTCCGGGTGAAGCGCGTCGACCTCCGGAACCTCTTCGGAACCGAGTGAAAGGGCTACCGCTTGCCGTCGCTGATCAAGAAGCGCCGCAAGAAGATGCGCAAGAAGAAGCACAAGAAGCTCCTCAAGCGCACGCGGCACCAGCGCATGAAGCTGGGCAAGTAGCTCCGGGCTCCGCTCGTGCGCGTCTTCGGGAAGCGTTCCGTCCCCGCCGCCCTGGTGGTCTCGGTACTCGTCCTCGCGGCGTGCGGCCCGTCGTCGCCCGCGCCGTCACCTGGCTCTCGTGTCGTGCGCTTCGCCTCCGCTGGAGGGATCGAACTCGAAGGGCGCGTGTTCGAGGCCGACGGCGCGACGGCGGGAGTCGTGCTGGCCCACATGCGTCCGGCAGACCAGTCGTCGTGGTTCGGCTTCGCCGAGACCCTCGCCGACGACGGCTACCGGGTGCTCACGTTCAACTTCCGTGGATACTGCCCCGGCGGCGAGGCGGGCTGCTCGAGCGGGCGGACCGCCCTGTCGCTGCTCTGGCGTGACGTGCAGGCGGCGGTGCGGTTCCTGCGGTCGACAGGCGTGGGGCGCGTCGGCGTGATCGGCGCGAGCATGGGCGGCACTGCGGCGCTCGTCGCGGCGGCGCAGCCCACCGCGCGCATCAGCGCCGTGGCCACCCTGTCGGCGCCGATCTCGATCGAGGGCCTGGTGGCGTCACCGCAGACGCTCGTTGCGGTGCCCTCCGCGAAGCTCTATGTGGCCGGCAACGGTGATGCGAGCGCCGCGGCCGACGCGCAGTCGCTCTACGACCTCAGCGTGCCACCCAAACGGGTCGAGATCGTGCCGTCGGAAGACCACGGGACCGACCTGCTCGACGGAAACCAGGGTCCCAACGTGCGGCAGATCCTGCAAGGTTGGCTCGCTCGGTTCCTGCCCGTGGAGCAGCCGGTCCGCGACGAGGGCTGAGCGCGACCCCTGCCGCCCGGGCCTCAGTTCGGGCTCGGGAGCTGGCCAGTGCTCGTGCTCACGCTCGCGCTCGGGAGCTGGCCAGGGCTGGGGGGGCCGGGGAGCGGATCGCCACCCCCGCTGGCGATGATGAGCTGCGCCACGCCGGCGGCGCCGATGAGCGCGAAGAGCACGATGATCATGATCAAGGTCGGACGTCGCATGAGCGGGGCCGAGGCTATCAGGACGCGTCGTCGCGACCGGGCGCGACCTTGGGCAGGCTCGGGACGCCGTCGTCGAGGCCGAGCACGCGCTCGCTCCATCGGCGCATGCGAACCATGACCTCGCGCAGCCGTACGGGATCGGTCAGGTAGGTGCGCAGGTCGACCTCGAGCGAGACCGAGCCGTCGTAGCCGCAGGCCACGAGGTCGTCGCAGAACGCGTCGAGGTCCATGACGCCGTCGCCCGGGGGAAGGTGCGAGTCCCAACCCTTGCCGGCGTTGTCCGACAGGTGCACGTGGCGGAGCCGGTCGCCGAAACGCCGCCGCACCTCCACGGGATCGTGCTGGGCGACCGCGGCGTGGCTGGTGTCTAGCACCAGGTGCGGCAGCCCCTCGAGCTCATCGAGGTCCTGGTTCGCGTGGAAGGTCACGCCGTGCCGGCCCATGCGCACCGGGAACATGTTCTCGATCGCGACCGTCACGCCCGTGCGCTGCTCGAGCACCGGAAGCGTGTCCTCGAGCCATCGCCGGTAGGCCCGCTGCCATCGGAACGGTGGATGCATCACGACCACGGGAACCTCGGCCTGCTCTGCCACGTGGATCGCACGATCGATCTTGCCGATCGGATCGGTGCCCCAGACCTTCCTCGTCATGAGCAACGACGGGGCGTGGATCGCGCCGATCTCGAGGCCGTGCTCGTCGGCAAGGGACCGCATGCGGCCCGGGTCCTGGCTCGCGGGGTCTTTGGTGACCATGACCTCGACGCCGGTGTAGCCGGTCTCGGCCACGATGCGGAAGGTGTTGGCGAGCGGCCGCGCGAAGAACGCGGCGGAGGAGAAGAGCAGTCGGGGTGAGCCCACCTCCCTATCGTAGGCACCCGCCGCCTATGCTGAAGGCCATGTGGGTGTTCCCCCTGGTCGCGGCAGCCCTCGCCGCGGCGTTCTCGGGGCTCGTGGCCAAGCGCTACGCCGAGCGCCGCCGCCCGTATCACCTCGCTTGGGCGCTCGCACTCGCCATGTACGCCGCCGCCTCCATCGTCGTCGCGGTCGGCATGACCGGGGGCTGGACGCCGCGGGGGTTCCAACTCTACTGGGCGCTCGGCGCCGTGCTCAACGTGCCGTTCCTCGCCGTGGGCGAGCTGATGCTGCTCGTGCGCGACCGGCGCGTTCAGACGCTGTCGTGGCTCCTGCTGGTCTTCATCACCGCGTACACCGTCGCGGTGCTGCGGGGCGCGTCGATCGACACCGCCGCCCTCGCGACCGATCTGCCGTCGGGGCGGACGGTCCTCGGCGAGGGGTCGGCAGCCCACCAGCTTCCGCAGCTCATCTCGACGCCCTCCTACCTCGTGCTCGTCGCCGGCGTGCTCTGGTCCGCGTTCCGGGTGCGAGGTCGCCCGGAGCTTCGAGACCGGTTCGTCGGGACCCTGCTGATCGCGGCGGGCGCGACCGTGATCGCGGGCCTCGGATCGTACTTCGCCTACCACGGCCGGGCGGCGGCGTTCTCCGCCGCCCTCGCCACGGGCATCGGCGTGATGTTCGCCGGGTTCCTGCGGGCGAGCCGCGCGCCGGTGCCGACCGATGAGGCGCCGGATCCGCATGCGGTCCGAGCCTGATGCAGCTCGTGACGAGCCGCTCGTCTCAGGCCGCGGTGCTCTCGCTCGCCGACCACCAGTCCTGGTTGGTCGGTGCGGTCGTGGGCGCATCGACCGGCTCGATCGAGATCCAGAGGTCGTCGTAGCTGCTCGGGTCGAACGGGATCGACAGGACCACCGAGCCGCCCTCGGGCAGGAAGTCGCCCACGAAGGTCGGGTCGCCGCCGGACACGAGCCAGACCCGGTAGAGCGAGCCTGCCGGGGGCATCGGCACGTCGTCGCCGATCACGTAGAAGTGGTTCTCGCCCGGAGCGGAGACCTCCTGCACCGGGCCGACGTCGACCATCTTCGCGCCGTCACGGGCTGCGAGTCCGAACGCGTTCGAGAGGCCGGAGGCTCGCACGTCGGCGTTGCTGGCCCTGATGCTCTGGCTCACGCTGAGGCCCGCGAGCCCGACCACGGCCACGACACCGGCGGCGACGGCGAACACCTGCATCGGCCGACGGCGGCGCGCGTGGGGCTCGAGCTCCCGGTGCAGGCGGGCAAGCAGCGTCTCGGGCGGCGCGACGGGCTCGGCCGCGAACGCGAGGTCGGCCGCCAGAAGCTGGTAGGCGTCGAGGGAGTCGCGGCATGTCCGGCAGTCCGGCACGTGATCGGCGAGCAGCAGGTCGGCCTCGCGGGCGTCGGGCCCCGAGAGGCTCCGCAGCACGTAGCCGGCCAGCAGCTCCTCGATGCGCTCGTGGTCCTCGATCACGTGGCCTCCTGGGTCGCGCGCGTCTCGTCGAGCGCCGATCGCAGCTTACGCATCGCCGCGAACGTGCGGGTCTTCACCGTGCCGAGTGGGATGCCGAGATCCTCGGCGATCTGCACCTGTGTCTTGCCACCGAAGTACGCCATCTCGAGCACCTGTCGCTGATCGGGGGAGAGCGTCTCGAGCGCCGCGCGGACTTCGATGCGGCGAGCGGCCACGTCGGCCGCGTCGATCACGCCTTCCGCAGGGTCTTCGACTGCCGCGGGCTCGAGGTTCGCCGCCCGTTCCTGCCGGGCCCTGAGGCGTTCCTCGCGCCGCACCGTGTCGACCGCCCGGTGATGCACCAACGAGAGGAAGAACGAGCGGAACGCCCCCCGGGCCGGATCGAAGGCTTCGGGCGCCCGCCACAGGGCCATGAACGCCTCGTGCACGACATCTTGGGCAAGGAACTGCTGGCCCGTGATGCGCAGGGCGAGGCCGTACGCCGAGCCGGAGTAGCGTCGGTAGAGCGCGTCGAAGGCCCCCCGATCGCCGGAGGACAGCTCGCGATGCAGCTCCAGGT
>DASVGA010000390.1:0-2565 GCA_036379795.1 Actinomycetota bacterium
ATCCGGCGGCGTGCACAGCCCTCAGCACGGTGGGATCGAACAGGCCGCGGGTGCGCCCTGCCTGGTCGAGGGAGAAGGCGAGGAGCTGGGCGAACGGTTCCGAGATCGTCGTCCACGACCCGGCCGCGGCGTTCACCCGGCACAGCTCACTGGTGGTGCGGAACCGGCTGAAGCGGTCCTCCTCGACGGTGAAGGTCTCGCTGACTCGACGGGCGGCATGCTCGAACACGGGCACGTCGGGACCGAGGACCGTGACGGTCGTGCCCATCGCCCGGAAGTCTCGGCGCCGGTGGGCATCGCGCGATCGCATCACGACCCTCCCGTGGGGGGCGCCGCCGAGCCGCCCCCGCTGCCACCAGGGGATGAAGACGAGGAGCTCGACGACGAGGTCGTGGGCGCGGGGATGTAGGTCACGGGGGCGCTCTCGGCGGGTTCCACGATCACCACACGACGGGTGATGCGGCGCACGATCACCCGTGGCCGAGCGTCGCGCCCCGGTCCGGTGCGGGGGCGGGTCTGCTCGGGCATGGGCGATGCTCCGAGCACCCCGATCCCCGTGAGGAAGGTCGCGAGGCCCGTCGCCCATGCGAGCGCCCTGACGCGCCCGCGGCTCCACCGCGTGCGGCGCGCTGCGCGTTCAGTCATCTTCCGAGCCCTCGTCCTCGTCCTCGTGCTCTGAGCCCCCGGTCTCGGACCCTTCGTGCTCGTCCTCGGACTCGTAGGATCCGTGATCCTCGCTCTCGTTGGCCGGACTCGAGTCGTCGCCGGATCCGCTCGACGAGGACGAGCCGGACGCGGCGAGTTGCACCACACGGGGCTCCTCGGGCTTGGCCTGCTTGCGCACGGTGATGGTCCGCTCGACCGTGCGCACCCGCGGCTCGATCGTGTCCGTGCGGGGACTCCCGCTGCTGATGGAGGGGCCCGTCATGCCGATCACGACCGCGAGGCCGCCGGCCACGAGGGTGAGGACCAGTCCCGCCGATACCAAGAGTGCCGATCGCTTGTTCACCGTGGACTCCTTTCGCTGAACGGGCCGTTTCCCGTCACCCGGTCAGGCTAGGCAGTGGCCCTGCAACGACCGTGAAAGCCAGGGTTAAGGTTGCGGAAAGTCGTTGCAGCACAAAGGCGTCCCCCAGATGGGGGGCCGGAGGTCAGAGGACGGTGAGGTCGGCCTCGAGGACCGGCGGCCCGCTCGGGGTCGACGGGCAGTCTGCAGGCTCCACCGTCACCGCCATCGCCTCGCTGGTGCCGATGCTCGCGTCGACCGACAGCGCGACCATGCCGTTCGTCGGAGCGACGCATCCTCCCGATGTGGCCTTGCCGTCTTCGATCATCCAGATCTCGTACACGGCATCGGCTCCGGGGTCGGCAAGACCCGTACCGAAGAACACGGCCCCCGGCGTGCCGGGCGTATAGGCCATGGCGAGCGTGGCCTCGGTCGCGCCCCCGAAGCTCACGACGCGTTGCGACGTCGACACGGTGGTCTCGACGGTCGCCGGGGCGAGCGAGATCACGATCGCGACGAACACCGCGGCGGCCGCGGCCGCTGCGACCCCCATCTGCCGCGCCCGAGAACCGAGCGATCGTCGAACCGAGAGCTCGTCGATCGGCGCTCCCACCGGCGGCGGCGGGACCTTCGTGGCCGACGACGATGCGAGGATGCGCTCGACCATCGAGTCGTCGACCGGCGCCGGTTCGAGCACGGTCGACAACTGGGCCGCGGTCTCCGCGAACTCGACCTCGAGTGCGCGACACTCGTCGCAGTCGCCGTGCGCGGCCCGTTCCCGCCGCAGGCGTTCGCGGTCGTCACCGTCGAGCCCGTCGAGGGCGTCGACCGCCAACAGCTCCTCGATCACGGAATGATCGAGCGTCATCGTTCGACCTCCGCGAGGGCGCTGCGCATGCGCCGCATGCCGAGCAGGGTGCGGGACTTGACGGTGCCGAGCGGGGTGCCGGTGCGCTCGGCGATCTGCGACTGTGACAGGCCGTCGAAGTACATCATCTCGAGCACCTCGCGCTGCTCCTTGGGGAGCTCGGCGAGCGCCGCGCGCACGGCCCGGCGCTCCCCGGGCTCGGCCAGGCTCTGCACCACGTCGTCGGCGTGGTCGACCTGCTCCTCGACGGCATGCGGGATCGCGGCCTCGGCGCGGCGCCGGTGTGCCTCTTCCCGACGCACCAGATCGACGGCGCGGTGATGCACCATGCCCATGAGCCAGCTCCGGACGGAGCCTCGCTCGCCGTCGAACGCGGCCGGGTTCTTCCACACCGCCATGAACGCCTCCTGCACGATCTCCTCCGCGAGGTGCGGTTGGCGCACGACACGCTGCGCCAAGGCCTTCGCCGACGACGCATACCGATGGAACAACCCTCTGAACGCGTCTTCGTCACGTTCGAGCACTCGAGCGATGAGGTCTCGGTCGCGCGCCTCCGGCACCTCGAACTCAGCCATCAGCGAGTACCCGGCCGACGCCATCGCTTGCTGCACCAACACGACCTTCCGCGGAGCGGGCTCGTCTCAGCGTGCATTCGCACGTCGAAGCCGTTCGGATGGATCAGCCCTCCACG
>DASVGA010000391.1:0-3043 GCA_036379795.1 Actinomycetota bacterium
CTCGGCGAACAGGACGGGAACGGCATGTTCAAGCGAGTCACGATCTGGTTCCTGTCGATCGCCGCGCTCGCCCCGGCGAGCATCGGAGCGAGCGCGATCCTCGCCGGCGGCCTCGACGGCGGGCCCGGCCGGCCCGACATCGTGCTGATCGTCACCGACGACCAACGGTGGGACACCCTGTCGCAGATGCCTGGCGTGCAGCGGCTGCTGGCGGACCGAGGGCTCACGTTCGAGAACGCGTTCGTCACCAACCCCCTGTGCTGTCCCTCTAGATCGGCGATCCTGACCGGCACCCACTCCCACACGACGGGTGTGTACACGAACGAGGGCAACAGCGGGCTGAGTGCCTTCGACGACCGCTCCACCGTGGCCACCTGGCTCGACCGGGCGGGCTACGAGACCGCGTTCATCGGCAAGTACTTCAACGGCGCCTGGCCCGCCCGGTACGTGCCGCCCGGCTGGGACCGGTGGGCGGCGTTCCGCAACGCCGGCGATCTCTACTACGACTACGACCTGCTCGTCGACGGACGAGCCCGCCGGTACGGCACCGACGATGGCTCGTACTCGACCGACGTGCTGGCCGGCTACGCCGATCGCTTCATCCGCAAGGCGCCCGACGGCGAACCCTTGTTCTTGATGCTGTCCACGTTCGCCCCCCACTCCCCTCGCACGGCGCCGCCCGGTGCGACGATGGCCGAGGCGACCCGCTGGCAACCGGGTCCGAACCTTCCCGAGGCCGACGTCTCCGACAAGCCCGCGTACATCCAAGCCTTGCCGCGGCCGGGCGACGGTCGCATCGACTCGGCCCGCCGGGTTTGGGCGGAACAGGTCGCGGCGCTCCGGTCGGTCGACACCCTGGTCACGCTCGTCGTGCGAGCCCTCAGGGAAACCGGACGCCTCGACGACACGGTGATCGTCTTCACCTCCGACAACGGCCTCGCCGTCGGTGAGCACGGTTGGACCTACAAGCTCACGCCGTATGAAGAGTCCATCCGCGTGCCGCTCATCGTGCGGTACGACCCGCTGACCGACGGCGGAACCACCGACGCCCTCGCGGTCAATGTCGACATCGCGCCGACCCTCGCCGCGATCGCCGGAGCCCGGGCACCGGGGGTCGAGGGAAGGTCGCTGCTGCCGATCCTCGACGGAAGCGCCGCCGATGTGCGGACCGACTTCCTGATCGAGCACATGGAGTACCGTTCGGATCGCGGACTACCCGACCCTCCGACCTACTGCGCCGTCCGCACCCGTGATCGGTTATTCGTGCACTACGCCACCGGTGAGGAAGAGCTCTACGACCTCGTCCGTGATCCGTGGCAGCTCGAGAACCTCGCGGCGGTGGCCCGCCGACGTGAGGAGCTCGCGACCCTCCGGGCCCGCACGAAGGAGCTCTGCCACCCCACCCCGCCCGGCTTCACCTGGGCATAGCCCTCACGCTTCCCGTGCGTTCCCGGTAGGGTCGTCGGTAGCAGATCAGGTCGACGGAAGGGGGAGGTCCGTGCGCGATCGACGCGTCCTGCAGTGCCTCGTGGTGACGGCGCTCGTGATCGGCGTCACGGCCTCGTCGGCGGCCGCGAGCGTGCCCGATCGGATCCGGTTGCCCGATGGCTCGCAACCCGAAGGTCTCGCGATCTCGAACGACGGCACCTTCTACACCGGGTCGCTCGCCGACGGCACGATCTACGTCGGCGACGTGGAGACCGGTCGCGTCAGGGTCTTGGTGCCGGGTGTGGCCGGCCGATCAGCCGTCGGGGTCGAGGTGCGTGGCTCCTACCTCTGGGTCGCGGGCGGCGCGACCGGCCGAGCCTGGGTGTTCCGCCGCGACGGTCAGCTGGTCCGAACCTACGTGTTCGAGCCGGGCGGGTTCGTCAACGACGTCGTGGTCACTCGCCGGGCCGCCTACTTCACCGATTCGTTCTCGCCCTCCCTCTACCGGGTGCAGATCGCCGACGACGGCCGGCCGATGGGCCAGGCGAGCGTCGAGACGAGGCCTCTGTCGGGCGACATCGACTACGAGGAAGGCTTCAACGCGAACGGCATCGACGTCGTTCGCGGCACGGGCACCATGGTGATGGTGCAGTCGAACACGGGCATGCTCTTCCAGGTGCAGCCTTCAGGCCGCACGAACGCGATCGACCTTGGCGGTGCGAAGGTCTCGATGGGCGACGGTGTAGTCGTGCGCGATCGCATCGTCTACGTCGTGCAGAACTTCCTGAACAAGGTCGCCACGGTGCGACTGTCCGACGGCCTCGGTCGTGGCCGCGTCTTGAGTCGCACGACCGACCCGAGCCTCGACGTGCCGACCTCGGGTGACCTGTACCGCGGCCACCTGTTCCTCGTGAACGCGAGATTCACGACGCCCCCGACGCCCGACACCCGCTACTGGATCACGTCGATCCCACGTCCGTGACGAGCCTCGACATCGGTCGGAGGGCTCGGATCCGATCCGCCGAGCTGGAAAGGGGACAGCATGAACCGGACCATCGCGCGTGGCGCGACGATCGCGTGGGGATTCTTGCTCGTGACGACCGTGTTCGCCGGTCCCGCGACCGCGCAGACGACGGGAAGCGTGCCCGATGACGACGACCAGATCGTGCTGCACGGCAGGCTGCAGGTCGCCGAGGGGGAAACCGCCGGCACCGCGGTGATCTTCGACGGCCCCGCCCTGATCGAGGGCACGGTCCGGAAGTCGCTCGTCGTCTTCAACGGCTCCGTCGAGATCTCCGGCGAGGTGCAGAAGGACGTGGTCGTTTTCAACGGAGACGTGGTCGTGCGCTCGGGGGCCACGATCGGGGGGAACCTCGTGACGCAGGATGACCCGACGGTGGAGCCGGGTGCGACGGTCACGGGCGAGCAGCGTTCCGTGAGCACCGAGATCGACCTCACCGACGTCGGACTCGCGAGCCGCTTCGCATGGTGGGTCGCCTATTCGCTGTCCGCGCTTGCGCTGGGGCTCATGCTGCTCGCCCTGGCCCCCAGGCTCGACGACGCGATCGTGCGAGTCGCCCGAGAGCGTCGGGGTGCCGCGGTCGCGGCGGGCGTC
>DASVGA010000392.1:0-4153 GCA_036379795.1 Actinomycetota bacterium
CCCCGGCCCCGACGGCACCGGCGAGGCAACCGCGAACTGCACGATGCGACCGCCCTGGGCGCTTCCCGCGTTGCTGTAGATCTCCGCCTTCGAGGCGACGTTCGCGGCGATCTCGTCGCCGATCGTGGTCAACCGGGCTCGGAGGGTTCCCCGCCTGTTCGGATCGTCCTCACTTTCGAGGTCCGCCTCGACCTGACCTGCTTCGGCCTCGAGGGCTGCGATCCGTTCGTCGAACGGCGCGATGGCCGCTTCGACCTGCGCAGCGACCTGCTCCTTGCGAGCATCGAGATACTCCTGCGCGAATGTGTTCGCGATCAACGCCGCGGTGTCCGGGTTCCCCGCGGAGTAGCCGACGAACATCACGGCGGCGTCGCGGACCGGCTCGACCCGCACCCCCTTGACGAGTTGCTCGGGCGAGGCCGACACGTCGATCGCCTGGTCCACCGCGCGAGCGATGTCGATCGACTGAACGATCTCGGCCTCGGTGGGCATGTCGGGTTCAGACCCATTGCCGAGCGGGCCCGCGATGGCCGAGCTCACGAGTGGCTCTACGATGACCTTGGCCTGGGAGTAGTACACGGGTGGGCGAAGGGCGACGTAGGCGCCGGCGATCGCCGCCACGATCGTTCCCATGGCGACGACGGTCCACATGCGCGCCCTGACCATCTGCCAGTAGTCGCGAAGGTCGAGGATCCTGGTGGAATCGGACACGTGTCGATGCTCCCTGCTCAGTACGGCCCGCGAGACCGAACCGCCGGCCGGAGGGGCTCCCGTGTGGGTTGTCCGCACGCATGATACCGGAGGCCTTCTGCCCACGCCTCCATGCTTCGCCCTATTTCCGCGGGAATGCAACATGTCACACGTTCTAGTGCCTACGTCGGTCTTCCCCCTGCGTTGGTCGCGACCCGCTGTCCCCCTGTTGACCATGGTTCTGACGCTGTGTACCGTCCGTCGAACGGGCGCACCCCCCACCCGGCGACGTGCCGGGAACAGGCCCCCGACCACCTGGAGGTTTCGTCAACATGGCCACACCCCCCGACACCATGTCCGAAGCGGCACCACGCGAGGAGACCGCGCTGAGGAGCGACGTCTGCGAGCTCTACCTGATCCGCCACGGCACGACGACCCTCAACGTGCAGAACCGCTACCGCGGCCGGCGCGACGTTCCGCTCGACGCGCAGGGCTGGGCCGACGCGGTCGACGCAGCCCGCGCCCTCTCGTCGTCGGGTCTCGCGGCCGTGTACGCAGGTCCGCTGCGCCGCACCATCAACACCGCACAGGTGATCGCCGACGAGTGCCGCATCCCGGATGTCCGGATCCTGCACGGGCTCGTGAACCTCGACTACGGCGAGTGGGAGGGCATGACGGCCGAGGAAGCCGCGATGTTCGACCCCGAGTCGTTCCAGCAGTACAAGCAGGCGCCCGAGAAGGCCGTGTGCCCGAACGGTGAGCGCCTGACCGATGCGCAGGCGCGCATGATCGAGGCGATCAAGCTCGTCGGTGAGCGTCACGGCGGAGAGCGCATCGCAGCGGTGACCCACGCGGTCATGATCCGTCTGGTGGCCGCGAAGCTGCTCGACCTGCCCGGCGATCGCTGGCGCATCCCGGTCGGGCGCGGCTCGCTCACGCGGTTCGAGGTGCAGAACGGCGACATCCGACTGGTGGGCATGCCCGCCGGCGACGACGTCGACTGACCCGTCCGCGACCCAGCCGACGTTCATCCGGTCCTACGCCCTTTGCGCTCGCGAAGGGACCCTTCGGTCGATGCTCCGGCCGTGTTGCGCGGCATACCCTTTCCTTCGACGTAGCCCCACTCGATCCCCCGGACCCCCCGCAGGAGGAACACCCCCGATGATCGGACGCCGCACACGTTTCGGGCGCCTCGCGCTCGTGCTCGCTCTCGCGATGGCATCGCTCGCCGGCTCGGCGACACCGGCCTCGGCCGCCTTCAGCAACACGCCCGACACGACCTGGATGACCAACGGGGTGGTCTACGCCATCGCGCAGGGCGGCGGGCGCATCTACGTGGGCGGCAAGTTCCGGTCGCTCCGTCGGTGCCCGACCGGCGTGACGTGTCCCGGCGGCACGATCGCGACGAACGTGGGAGCCCTCGACGCCGCGACCGGCGTCGGCATCAAGACCTTCAAGATCACGGTCGGCGGTGACGGCGCAACGGTCTATGCCCTCGCCGTCGCGAACGGCAAGCTCTACATCGGTGGGCAGTTCACGTCCGTGAACGGCGAGCCCCGAATGAACCTCGCCGCGGTCGACGCGACGACGGGTGTGCTCGATGCGACCTTCGCGCCGCAGGTCGGCGTTGACTCGACCGACTACGTGCGAGGCATGCTCGCGCACGGCGGCATGGTCTACATCGCCGGGAAGTTCGGATCGGTCGGCACCGCGGTACGCCAGCACCTCGCGGCCTTCAACCCGAACGGCAGCCTCAACGGTGCGTGGCGGCCGCGCACCAGCGGCATCGCGCGGTCGTTCGCACCGACGTGCGCCGGTGATCAGATCGTGATCGGCGGATCGTTCACCAGGGGCGCCGGCACGGGCACGGCGATCCAGGACCGCAAGACCCTGATGATCGTCGACGCGGCGACCGGGGCCCTCGACCCCTGGACGCCCGACAACGCGGCGATCCCCAACGGGGTCACGGCCTACGACCTCGACGCCACCTGCGACGCGCTCTTCGTGGGCTACGGCGGATCGAACGCGATCTACCGCTTCGACCTCACCGACGACGTCGGTGACATCGAGTGGGATCTCAAGACCGGCGGCAACGTGCAGACCGTGGCGCTGTACGGCACGCAGCGGGTCATGTTCGGCGGTCACTTCGCCAACACCCCCGTGGCACCGAACACGACGACCAAGGTCAAGCGCGTGCGCTTCGCGACCGCCGACTTCGGCGGCAACGCCCTCAACGACTGGACGCCCGAGTTCTCCGGCAAGTTCTTCGGGCCGTGGGACATCCTCGTCGACGGCAACCGCGTCTGGGTCGGCGGTGCGTTCACCGACGTCTCCGGCAGCGCCCAGTTCATGCTCGCCAGATTCAGCGACGTCTGACCGATCCGGGGTCCTGGAACCACCCTGATAGGTCGCGGAGGATAGCGCCATGGAGACGCTGGGCAACCTCGAGCTCGCGCGACTGCTCCTCGCACTCACCCTGCTCCTGGTCGCGGCCCATGCGTTCGGCTACCTGGCGAACCGCATCGGACAGCCCCGGGTCATCGGTGAGATCGTCGGCGGCCTGCTGCTCGGGCCGACCCTGTTCGGCGCGCTCGCGCCTGGCCTGCACGCGCAGGTGTTCCCGCTCGACGGGCCGGTGCCGCTGGTGCTCGACGCGATGTACCAGCTCGGCCTCTTGCTGCTCATGTTCAGCGCCGGCGCGGAGATCCGCTCGGCGTTCCGTCCCGACGAGCGTCGCACCGTGGCGGCGGTCACGGTGACCGGCATGGTCGTGCCCTTCCTCGTGGGTCTCGGCTTCGTGGCCCTGCTGCCCGAGGGTGCCCACGTCGGCCCCGCCGGCAACCGCGGTGCCTTCATCCTGGTCTTCGCACTCGCGATCGCCGTCACGAGCATCCCGGTGATCTCGCGCATCATGTTCGACCTCGGCATCCTCGAGACGGCGTTCGCGCGCATCGTGCTCGCCGTGGCGGTCATCGAGGACGTGGTGATCTACGTGCTGCTCGCGATCGCGCTCGGCATGGTCGCCGGGTCCTCGGGCGACGCCGTCGGGCTGCCCGGCCTGATCGGGCTCGTTCCCGGCTCCGGGGGCTCGATCGCGTTCCACGTGATCGCGACCGTGGCGTTCCTCGGCTTCGCGCTCTGGATCGGCCCGCCCGTCTACCGGGCCGTGCTGCGCTTCCGGTTCAACGTGGTGAAGCGGGGAAGCGCGATCGCGTTCCAGATCGTGTTCATGCTCGTGATCACGATGCTCGCCGTCTCGATCGACGTGGTGCCGCTGTTCGGCGCCTTCGTCGCCGGCATCGTCGTCGGCTCGGCCGAGGGTACCGATGGCGCCGAGCAGGCGCGCGAGACGATCCGCACGTTCTCCTTCGCGTTCTTCATCCCCGTGTACTTCGCGATCGTGGGGCTGCGGCTCGACCTGCTGTCTGGGTTCGAACCGCTCTTCTTCCTGCTCTTCCTCGCG
>DASVGA010000393.1:0-2154 GCA_036379795.1 Actinomycetota bacterium
GATCGCGGTGGCCGTCGGGGTGGTGCGCACGATCAGCCAGTATCAGGACGCGGGCCTGGAGGTCGCGACCGCCGACGTGCTCTGGGCGGTCCTCTGGTCATCGCCGTTCCTGTTCCTGGGCGCCTTCATGCTGTCCGAGCCCCTCACGATGCCGCCGCGCCGGTGGCAGCAGTTCACGGTTGCCGCCGTCGTCGGAGTGCTCGCCGGATGGCCGATCGACCTCGGCGCGATCAGCCTGGGTCAGGAGCGCGCTCTCCTGGTCGGCAACCTCGTCGCATTCGCCTTCGCATACTCCGCGCGGTCGGCTGCGAAGCTCACGCTCGAATCGCGCGCCGACATGACCCCGACCGTGCAGGCGCTCACCTTCCGAGCCCGCCGCCCGGTGGCGTTCACGCCGGGCCAGTACCTCGAGCTCGAGGTGCCGCACCGGCACCCCGACGCGCGGGGTACGCGCCGTGAGTTCAGCATCGCCTCCGCTCCCGAGGATCTTCCGCTCATCACCGTCGCCTTCCGCGAAGTCCCCGGGGCGAAGACGCAGAGCTCGTACAAGAAGGCGCTCGCGAACGTCACGGCCGGCGACGCCCTCGCGGTCACGGGCGTGTGGGGCGACTTCGTCCTCCCGAAGCGGCCGACGAGTCCTGTGCTCATGGTCGCCGCCGGGATCGGCGTCACACCGTTCGTGTCGCAGGTGCGGCATGCTCGCCTGGCCGAGGAGGACCGCGACATCGTCCTGGTGTACGTCGCATCCGAGTCGTCGGAACTCGCCTTCCGCGACGAACTGGAGGCATCCGGCATCCCCGTGATCGTCTTCACTCGGGATGAGCCGAAGAACCTGCCGCCGCACTGGCACTGGGCTCGCGGCATCCGCCTCGACGCCGCCGGTCTGCTGCAGGTGGTTCCCGACATCGCCGCGCGCCACGCGTACATCTCGGGCCCGGCCGCCCTCATCGCCGATCTCGCGCCCGCGCTCGAACGGGCCCGCTCCCTGACGACCGACGCATTCAGCGGCTACTGAGCCGCGGCCCGTCGCCCCGCCGTCGGGAGGCGGACTTCGAACGTCGTGTCACCGGGCGCGCTGCGCACCGTGAGCGCTCCACCGTGAGCCGTGACGATCGCCTGGGCGATCGACAGGCCCAGACCCGTGCCTCCGGTCTTGCGTGCCCGTGACCGGTCGGCGCGCGAGAATCGTTCGAACAGCTCGTCGGCGATGCCGGGATCGACGCCCGGCCCGTCGTCGTGGACCCGCAGAACGGCATCCGTCCCCTCGCGGGTCACGCTCAGCGTCACGCTCGTTCCGGCGGGGGTGTGGGTGCGCGCGTTCGCGAGCAGATTGCCGACGACCTGGTGCAGACGCGCCGCGTCGCCGGTCACGACGACCGGCTCTTCACCGAGATCGAGCGCCCACTCATGGTCGGGGCCTGCGGCGCTGGCATCGCCGATCGCCTCGATCGCGAGCCGCGACAGGTCGACCGACCCGTAGACGAGCTCCTGACCCTCGTCGAGCCGGGCCAGCAGCAGCAGGTCCTCGACGAGTCCGGTCATGCGGATCGACTGCGCCTGGATGCGCTCGAGGGAGGCCTCGGTCGTCTCCACCGTCTCGGGGCGCGGTGCCCTCTCGCCGGCCGGCGCGGCACGCAGGGCTCGCAGCGACAGCTCGGAGAAGCCGCGGATGGAGGCCAGCGGGGTGCGCAGCTCGTGGCTGGCGTCGGCGACGAAGCGCCGCATCCGCTCCTCGTTGCGCTGGCGGGCATCCAACGATTCGCCGACGTGGTCGAGCAGCGTGTTGAGGGCGTGGCCGACACGTCCGATCTCGGTGTGCTCATCGGTCTCGTCGTCCGGCACGCGCTCGGTGATGGAGACGGCGCCCTCCGACAGGGGGAGGGCGGCCACCCGGGTGGCGGTCTCGGCGACCGCTCGCAGGGGCTTCAGCCCCGCGCGGATCACGAAGGCGATGGCCGCGGCCAGCAGCAGCAGTCCGCCGGCGGTGACGAGAGCGATGGTGGTGAGCGTCTCGCCGATCGTGCTGCGCACCTCCGACACGGGAAGGCCCGCGAGCGCGAAGAAGCTCTCGCCGCGCACGGGCACAACGCGGTAGTCGCCGATGCCGTCCCCGAGGGCGACCGTGGTGAACCCTCCCTCCCCGATGCTGTCGAC
>DASVGA010000394.1:0-5553 GCA_036379795.1 Actinomycetota bacterium
ACCAGCCGGTTCGAACGACGTACCGCCGCGGGAGCCGTTCGCCTGGAGCACGGCTAAGCGAGGCGATCGTTCCCCTGCCGCACGCGTCAGGGGGCTATCGAGAGCTCAACGATCCACGGGTCGGTGCCCCGGCCGGGTCCACTTCCGTCGTCGGCACGTCTCCGAGCGGACACGAGCCCCGCGAGCCACACGAGCGCGCACCCCGCGAGCGCCCCGGCGAGGGCTCCCGATACGGTCTCGATCACCGGCTTGGGGCGCAGCGGCGTCGGCACGGCCTCGGGCCGCTGCAGCACGTGGAGCGCCCCCGCCGAGCTGCGATCGGCCTGCAGTTCGAGGACGTACGTCTCGAGGAGACGGGCAAGCAGGTCCGAGTCGTCCTCGATGCGAGCGAGCAGGCTCGATCGCTCTGTCGAGCTCGCAGCCTCTCCTAGACCTTCCTGCAGGCGGGTGAGGCGTGATCCGATCCGCTCGACGCCGATCTCGAGCGACCGCACGTCGTCGGCAGACGTCGGCGAGCCAGGCGACGTCAGGGCGGCCGGTCGGCCGAGCTGCAGGACACGGTCGACGATCGCGGCAGCGACGTGCTGGGCTTCGGCCGGTGACGGAGCGAAGACCACCACGGCCATCATGGGCACCTCGTTCATGGCGAGGTCGACACGGACCCGGCGCCTGAGCTCGGACCACGAAGCTCCCGGGCCCAGCCCGTCCGCCACCGGTTCGAGCACACCGGGGCTCCGCACGAGCGTGGCGTAGGTCGAGACCAGCAGATCGCTCGTATCGATGTCGTCCTCGGTGAGATCGGAGGCGTGCAGGTCGCCGACGAGGATGGTCGCGGACGAGGCGAAGACCGGTCGCACCTCGCCGCTCGCGAGGTAGGCCGCGACCCCGGCGACCGCGGCGCACGCGGCGACGGCGACGATCACGATCGGCCGACGCAACGACCCTCGGGCCACGCTCCGTTCCTTCACGCGATCCCCCATCCGTCGAAGTCGGCCGGCATCATCGTTCGGAGCTCCGCCACATCGCCGCGGAGCGACTCCGCGAGCCGCTCCCGCAGCTCGTCGGAGATCGTGGCCGATCCCCGGTCGAGCGGCCGCCCGGCCAACCCCTCGGACCACCCGTGCTTGAGACGCTTGAGCGGCTCGGGCACGTACGTGGCGATCGTGCGGATCCGCGGTATCCGGCGGATCAGACGCAGCGATGGCGCCTTCATGTTCCGGTCCTCGGTCCGCAGGAACTCCTGATCGATCGTCGGCGCCACCCAATGAGCGTCGACGCCGAGGAAGCCGAACACGCGGCGCATCGTCTCGGCCCGACGCAGTCGCAGGTCCCGCGCATCGACGATCAGCACGCGATCGAGCGGGAACGCAGGGCGATACCGCGCGAGCTGCATCGCGTACCGGCTCACGTTCAGGTACATGGGCTCCTCGGCGAACGCGCGGTCGATCGATCGGCGTTCCTGCCCGGTGATCGTGTGATGCAGGAACTGCGACCGCATGCGCTCGATCGGGTCGCGAACGACGTAGATGAGCTTGACGTCGGCGCCCAGCACCGACGAGATCCGCTCGGGCACGCCGTCGATCCATGGGTACTTCGCGTAGCTCGTCGACGCCTCGCCGATGGCCCGCACGTCGGGTCCTGCTTCCGCGAACCGCTGCGCGTACCAGTCGACGCCGAGGCGCCAGTTGCGCAGGGGATTGAAGAAGTTGACCTCTTTCGTCTCGGGCATGAACACGTGGGGATGGTGGCGCAGATACTCGTAGAGGCTCGTCGTGCCCGCCTTCATCGCGCCGATCACCAGGAAGTTCGGCAGCCGTGCCGTCACGGAAGCCGCGGGCCGCGGGCCCCGCCGGTCGAGGCTCACGACGCCGTCCCCCCGGCCGGACGGTTCGGAGCGCCCGGCCCGCGCGTGCCGCCGGCCAGATGGGAGATGCGGCCGAGCAGCTGCCGTCGCTGACCGGCCGTCAGCCCCAGCAGGCCGGCCAGCCCGGCGACCGCCACCGCCGTGAACGCCCCGAGGACCACGAGGCCCGGCCACGAGCTGACCGTGACGCGAGTGCCGAGCAACACGCCGGCGGCGAACAGACCCGCCGTGACGGCCGCCGGGCGGGGCACGCCACGCAGCTGGCGCACGAACGGCCGGCCGAGCAACCGCCCGACGATCACGGGGTAGGCCACCGAGAGCATCGATCTACCCACGACGATGCCGATGCACATGCCCAGGATCTGATCGTCGAACACGACGACCAGGATCGCCGCGCACGCGAGCGAGAGGCCTGCCGACGCCGCGCCCAGTCCGACCTTGGCCCGGACCTTGAGCGTCAGGTCGATGATGCGTGCGTCGTTCGCGATGAAGACGAACTGCATCGTCATCACCACGATGAGCAGCATGACGTCAGCCCCCGCGTAGAACTCCGGCCCGACCCACAGCGCCACGAACGACCGGTTGAAGACGAGCAGCGCCCCGCCGAGGGCCGAGCACATCAGCCAGCTCATCACCATCAGCTCGCTGCGCAGCGAGATGCCCTTGGTGTGATCGCCCTCCCCGATGATCGCCCCGAGGCCGGGCGAGCTTCCCTCGAAGACGACCGCGATGAGCGGAACGAGCGCCTGGCTCACGAACTTGGTGAGCGTGTACACGGTCACGAGCTCCACATGGCCGAAGACCGCCAACACGATCACATCGCCGGCGGTGAGGATCTCGACGACGAACTTCCAGGCGGTGAACCAGCCGCTGAGTCCCAGGAACCACCGCACGTCGGCCCGCGACGGACGGGCGAGGCCGAACCACGCCACATGCGTGCGTGCGACTCGCCAGAAGAGCAGTCCGGTCGCCACCGTGCCGAGCGCGTTGGCGAGGGCCACCCCGGCGATGCCGGCATCGAGACGAACGGCGATCACCATGAACGCGCCGCCGGCGACGATCATGAACGCCGAGGACCCCATGCGCTTGAAGCCGAGGTTCTCCCCCTGCAGGGTCGAGCGCGGGATCGACAGCAGGGTGAGCGCGATCGCATCGGCCGCGAGCAGCGCGGCGGCGGCGCGCACGCCCCACACGTACTCGGCGGGTGTGTCGAGCACGGCGGGCGCGAACCACGCGCCCACGCCGCCGATGAGCGACAGCACCGGCAGGAAGATGAACCAGACCACCACGGCGCTGCCGACGTATCGCCGCTTCTGCTCGACGCTCAGCGTGCGTTGGCCGTTCGCCACCACCCATGTGAGCACCTGCGCCGATCGACCGCTCGCAGCCCAGAGGTAGCCGTTCAGGCTGTAGAGCACGCGCCAGACGCCGTACAGGTACGGGCCGAGGCCGTTGACGAGCAGCGGATTGATCACGAACTGCACCGCGAGTCCCGCGGCGTGGTCGAGGCCTGATGCCACCGACGTCAGCGACGCGCGCTTCGTGAGGCTTCCCGACGCCATCCACGTCGAGAGCCTCCCCCTGCGGGAGGCTCTCGCGTTGGCCGCGGCCCGGCCCGACATCTAGCGTGCCCCGCCGAGATCACCGGCGCGCGCCGACGGGCGAGCCGGGCCGTGAACGGCTCCGCTCGCGCTCCGCCCGATCCCAACCGCCGCCGCGACACCGAGGCCGTAGAGCAACCAGTACTGGCGTTGCAGGATCAGCGGGGCGACCATGGCGTGGGCCATGAGCCCGCTCATCGCGGCGATGAACGCCCAGAGCAGCTGGCGGTCGGAACGCTCGAGCGCCGAGCGCTGGGAACGTGCGAGCAGCGCGAACCACCGGATGATGATGAACGCGAAGGCGCCCGCACCGACGATGCCGGTCTGCGCGAGGAACTGGATCCACAGGTTGTGCGGCTCGTGGAAGGTCGCGTCGTCGTCGTAGAACTGCGCGACGTGCCGGAAGTTGTCGAACCCGGTCCCGACGAGCGGCGAGGACAGGAACGCACGCAGCCCGGCTCGATCGAGGGCCACGCGTTCGTCGGCCACCGCCTGGTCGGCGTCGCTCGGAGCGAACGTTCCCTCGATGCGGCTGCGGAGCGTGTCCGGGAAGACGCTCGTCGAATGCACGACCACCCCGATCGCGACGATCGCGACGACGACCACCATGAGCCGCATGGGCACCGCCCTGCGATGCCAGCCGTCGCGGAGCGCCACGAACACCACGAGCGAGACGACCGTCGAGATCGTGGAGCCGCGCGAGGCGGACGCCGTCAGCGACCACAGCATCAGGTAGAGCACGGCACCTCCCACGACCGCCGCCGCCACGCGCCGACCCGACCGCCAACCGTGCAAGGTGAAGAAGAGGACGAACGGCACGAGGATGATGGTCGGGATCGCGAGCGCGTTGGGGTTCTCGTTGAAGAAGGGCACGACCCGTCCCGCGAGCTGCACCCGTTGCGAGAAGAAGGCGATCACGATCACGACCACGTATCCGCCCAGGAGCATGAGCAGCGCCCCGTGCACCGCCGTCCTCGACCGCGCGAGCGTCAGGATCACCGGGATCTGCACGAAGAACACGAAGGCGTACTGCACGACCTGCAGCCCCGACTCGAGCGGGTAGGTCGAGCGGAAGACACCGACGAGCCCTGCCGCCAGCAGCAGAGCGGCCGCGACGCGGAGCGACGCCGGCCCCGCGCGGAGCCGTCCCGGCGCCACGATCACGAGCACCGCGATCACGGCGGTCACCACGTCGTACAGGGTGAGGGCCTTCACCACGTTGATGTTCAGCGGTGCGAGCAGCGCGCTCGCGACGAAGGCCAGCTCGAGCCAGCTCATGCCTTGGACCTCGCGCTCGCCGCTCGTAGGTGTGGCTGGGTGCTGCGTGATCATGGACAGGGGTACCTCACCCGGGATCGTGGGGTGGCGCCGACCGTATCCGGCCCCGCGCGCTGTTCGCGCCGCCTCACCTGCGTAGCTCCGGTACGGCGAACGAGCCAGGCCTGGATGCGCCGCACGCGCTGGGCGGTATCAGGCGATGCCCCAGCCGTGCCAACCGTCGGGCATGTACGGGCGGAGTTCCGCCACGTCGTCGCGCAGCTCATCGGCGAGCCGGCTCCGGAGCGCCGGCGACACCTGGGCCGGCACGTCGGCCGCCGAGCCTCCCCCCCAGCGCGACAGCCGTCGCATGAGCGAGCTGGAGTCGACCGCTTCCTTGGCACGCTTGGCGGCCGGCACTCGATGCTTCACCGCACGCCGCAGACGCCAGACGGCCGGCGGATACGTGACCCTCGACTCGGCCCGGTAGTGCTCCTCGACGAGCGCTTCGGGTCGGAACCCCGCGTCCACCCCGATGAAGCCGAAGACCTCGGCCATCGTGCCGGCCCTGTCGTTGCGGAGGTCCTCGGCCGTCAGCACCATCAGCCGTTCACGCGGGAAGTGATCGAGGTAGCGGCCGATCTGGTCGGCGTACCGGCTGCACGCGAGGTACACAGGGTCTCGCACCACCGCATCGTCGATCGCAGCGCGCTCGCTTCCGTTGGCCCACCGATGGCGGTAGTGCGAGACGATCCGTTCGATCGGGTCCCGCACGATGTACACGAGCCGGCAGCCGGGCAGCGACCTCGCGATACGCTCGGGCACCCCGGC
>DASVGA010000395.1:0-11338 GCA_036379795.1 Actinomycetota bacterium
GAACGCCCGGAACGCGGCGTCCTCGCTCGGGAACGCTTCGATGAACGAGTGCGCCATCGTCCCCGCCACGGCCAGGCCCAGCCGCCGCGCGGCCTCGACGTTGGACGTGGCCACGAACCCGGTGATCGCGCTCGCTCGCGCGACCGCGATCGCGGCGTCCACCCCGTGGGTCCGGCGGAACGAGAACTCGACGAGGTCGCGGCCCTCCGCGGCGATCGCGTACCGCGCCGCCTTCGACGCGAGCGTCGTGTGCAGCGTGATCTGGTTCAGCAGCACGGTCTCGACCACCTGCGCGGCGGCGACCGGCGCCGTGAGCTCGAGCAGCGGTTCCTCGGAATACACGATGTGGCCCTCAGGCACCGCCCACACGTCTCCGTCGAAGCGCAGCGCCGACAGGTCCTCGAGGGCTCGGTCGTCGAACCCCATCGCGCCGAGCGCCGCGAGGTCGTCGTCGGTGAACGAGAACGCCTCCAGGAACTCGATGCACGCCTCGAGGCCCGAAGCCACCAGGAAGCCGCGAGCCTTCGGCAGCCCTCGCACGTAGAGGCTGAACGTGGCCGGGTGGTTCATGTCCCGGCGCAGGTAGCTGGCCGCCATGTTCAGCTCGTACAGATCGGTCAGGAGCCCCCCCGGCATTTGCGTAGGCTACCCAGATGCCGACGGGCGAGCAGGAGCGGTTCATGGCGCTCGTCGCCGAGGCGCTCGATGGACTGCCCGACTGGGTGCACGGGGCCCTCGACAACGTCGAGGTGCTCGTCGACGACCACCCACCCGAGGGAGTCGACCCGGACACGCTGGGGTTGTACGAGGGCATCCCGCTCACCGAACGCGGTGCCGACTACACAGGGGTGCTGCCCGATCGCATCACGCTGTTCGCGATGCCGATCGCCGCCGAAGCCGGTCCCGACCCTGAGGCGCTGAAGCGGGTGATCGGCGAGACCGTCGTGCACGAGATCGCCCACCATTTCGGCATCGACGACGAGCGCCTCCACGAGATCGACCGCTACTAGTATGGGCAAGACTAGCCTCGACGCGCGGCTGATGCGGTTCGCTCTGGACGAAGCCCGTGCGTGCCTGGCTTCCGGCGAGGTGCCCGTGGGGGCCGTCGTGGCCCGCGGCGACGAGGTGCTGGCCGCCGCCGGCAACGCTCGGGAGCGCCTGCAGGATCCGACCGCGCACGCCGAGGTGCGCGCGATGCGCGCGGCCGCGGAAGGGTTGGGCTCGTGGCGTCTCGATGGCTGCACCCTCGTCGTCACCCTCGAGCCGTGTGCGATGTGCGCAGGTGCGATCGTGCTCGCGCGCGTGCCGATGCTCGTGTACGGGGCGACCGATCCGAAGGCCGGGTTCGCGGGCTCGCTCGGCGACCTCGTTCGAGACGAACGCCTGAACCATCGGGTCGACGTGGTGCCCGGCGTGCTGGCCGAGGAGTGCGGCGAGCTCCTACGCGCGTTCTTCAGAGCTCGCCGTGCCGGCGCCCCAGGTCCACCGGCTCAGTCCTCCGAGGGATCGCTCGCCTGATCCGGTGACCGGGCGCGCACCGCCTCGTGGATCTTCTCGGCCACGTGGGGGATCGAGCGCTGCATCGCGTCGAAGTCCCGCTGGTGCATCACGATCGCGGTGATCGGCGATGACGCCACCACGCTGGCGGTGCGGCGATCGTGGGCGACGAGCGCGACTTCGCCGAAGAAGTCACCCGCCGAGAGGTCGGTGAGGTGATTGCCGTCCTGGGTGACCTCGACGGTTCCGCTGAGCAGCACGAAGAACTCGTGCGCGAACGCGCCCTGATCGCAGAGGTGGTATCCGACGGGAAGGTCGACCACATCGGCATGCTGTGCGACCTGCTGTCGTTCCTTCTTGGAAAGCCCCGCGAACAGGGGCACGGCCTCGAGCTCTTTCGCGTCCACGCGGCTCCCTTCGGTCCCAGGCCGAGCCCGAAGGCTGCGACCAGGCCTCGCTGTGCTTCGGCGATGATGCCACGGAACGCCCGGGCGCGCGTTGCTAGACTCCGCGGCGGAGGCGTGCCGGAGCGGACGAACGGGACCGCCTCGAAAGCGGTTAGGGGTCTAATCCACCCCTCACAGGTTCGAATCCTGTCGCCTCCGCCGATCGCCTCGGACCTGCGGTGGTGGGTGCACCGAGGTCGGTGCGAGTCCCCACCGCAGCGCCGGGCGTCCTCGTTGGATCGATCACCGACCCTCGGCCAGCGCGCATGCAGCGCCCTGGCAGGTCATGAGCTCCGACAGCCACGGATCCGGCTTCGGTGGGTACGTCCGGGTTCGGTAGAGATTGGACAGTTGCCAACGGTCGTCCACGAGGTCGTACGCTTCGTTCGCCAGCCTGGAGCCGTCGTCATCCAGGTACCTGATGAACTCGTACGCAGGGGTGACGGAACCGTTACGGGTCGACAACACCGCACGCCAGCTCGGAACGTGATTCCCCGGCCGGCTGTCGATCTCGAGGAGCAGCCGTTGGCGAACGTAGCCATCGAAGAGATCGTGCCCGTCGAACTCGCGAGGGAACTGGATCGCGGCGGCGGCCAGGAGGGTTGGTGCCAGGTCGAGCAGGGCAACGATGTCCTCGCGGACCTTACCTGCCCCGATGCCTGGGCCGCGTATGTAGAGCGGCACCTTCACACTCTCGAGGTACGGAGTGCCCTTCCCTATCCGTCCGTGCTCGCCCCACGCGAAGCCGTTGTCCGATGTGTAGATGACGATCGTGTCGTCGTGCTCATCGAGTTCGACCAGGGTCGAGCGGATATCGCTCACCAGGTCGTCGACGCTCATCAGGCTGCGGAGGTGGCGTGTTCGCAGAGATCTGACGTAGCCGACCCCCGCTGGAGGCGTGTTCCTCAACCAGGCTGGCTTGTCGCTTCTTGCATCCTCCGCCTGGGCGGGCGTGAGTCGCCATTCGGGCGTGGGAGCCTCGGCGTAGATCGCATCCGGTGTCGCAGGAGCATGCGGAACGATGGGGGCGACGTACGCGAGCCACGGCTCTGCATCGTTCGCCGCATCGTTCGCTTGGATGAACGACTGCACCGAGCTCCCGATGAACGTGGTCGAGTACAGAGGCGATCGGGTGACGGTGCCGTTGACATCCCATCGGGCGGCGCCGTCAGTCTTCATGTCCTCGTACCAACCTCTGACGCTGGGCACGAGCGCATAGTCATCGACGCCGGTAGGTCGCCAGGCACCTGGGTCCATGGTTCCGTCGTCGTTCAATCCCCACGAGTTCAAGTACTTGCCGTACAACCCTGTCGTGTACCCAGCGGCTTGGAAGCTCGGCAAGACGCTCATGGCGTCTACCGCATGGAGCTTGCCCGAGTTGTTGCCGTCTCCCGTGATCCCGTGGTTGTGGGCGTAGAGCCCGGTGATGATGCTGGCGCGGGAAGGGCAGCAGAGCGGCGTGGTCGCGTAGGCATTCGTGAAGGTGGTTCCATCGCCACTCAGCCACGACCGCACGGTGGGCTGAACCTCGAGCGTGCCCGCAGCCCTCTGGTCGTCCGTGACGATGATGAGGATGTTGGGCGGCTTCGCGGCGGCGAGTGCCGGCTCGATGTCGAACGACATCGTGGACAGCGTCAGGGCGGTCGCGGCGAGCAGCCCCGAGAGCGGAAGGTAGGCGAGCCTATTGGTCACTCCGTGACGCTCGACAGGTTTCGCATGCGGGTGTAGCCCTCATGCGATACACGATGCTCGCGGGAGATGCCCGCTTCCTCATGGGCCGGTCGGCCGCGTGGAGCGAGAGAACCGGTCGATAGACTCGGCCCGGTGGCCTGCCCGAGCGGCCGAAGGGACACGCCTGGAAAGCGTGTAGGGGGGCAACTCCCTCGAGGGTTCGAATCCCTCGGCCACCGCGCTCACGGCAGTCGCTTCGTGTACCTCGTGAAGCTCGAGCGCACGCGCATGCCGATGTGCTCGTACAGACCGAGCGCGCCCGTGCGCGAGTCGGTCGAGAGCCCACAGTGGCGATAGCCGACGCCGTGGAACCGACGGAAGCTCTCCTGCAGCAGCGCTCGCCCGATGCCCCGTCCGCGATACGCCTCGTCGACGGCGAGCTGTTGGGTCCAGCCTTCGACGTCGGTGTCGACCCCGTAGTGGAAGTTGAGTGCTACCCCGACGATCCGATCGCTCGCTCTGCGATCGACGACGATCGGCACCAGCGAGGGCACCACCTCGTCGCGGTGCAGGAACGCCGCGGCCCAGTTCTCGTAGCCGTGGGACTCTCGGTCTTCCCACTCGTCGAAGGCGGCGTCGACCACCTCGAAGACGGCGCGGTCGTCGGCGCCGGGGCGGAGGTCGCGGAACGCGAAGCCATCGGGGAGCTCCGGCTCGGCGGGCGGGTCGTCGCCGAGATCGATTCGGAGGACCCATGCGGTGTGTGCGACCTCGTACCCGTGCGTGAGGAACAGCGAGGCGGCGTCCGTACGCCGATCGGAGACCGTCTGGCCGACCGAGTCACGACCGTCGGAGCGGGCGACGAGCCATGTCCACGGCAGCAAGGCGGCTCCGATCCCTCGGCCGCGGTGGAGCGGAGCCACGTCGACCTCGGCGCGTCCCTTGAAGACGTCGCCGCTGGCGGCGAGCTCATCACCGTTCCAGACGACGACCGACATCGTCTCGAGGTCGAGCTCGGGCCGGTTCCAGTCGGCTTCGATGTCGCTCCTGGCGACCTCGACGGCCCCGTCATCGTGCCGCTCGCACTCCGCCACGAGATGGAAGACCGCGTCGAGGTCCTCACGACGGGCCGGCCGGGCGTGGTAGCCGACGGGCAGATCGATCGGCTGCGTCTCGGGGCTCACGCGACGGTCCAACCGGGACAGGTGTCGGGGGAGACGGCTCCCGGCACCGGCGAGCTCCCCTCGAGCCAACGGCGCACGTCGTCGAAGTCGGTCCACGGCACGAACGCCACACCGTCGCGCTCGCAATGCTCGACCAGCGCGAGCTTCGCGAAGGTGACGTCGGCGTAGAGCGCTCCGTAGCGGTCGCTCGACCCTTCCCCGACGAAGGCGACGGCTCCGCGCGAACGTCGATCGAGCACCGCCTGCATCTTGCACGTGCCGCATCCGACGCACTCCGGGTGGCGGGCAGGGAAGCCGAGCTCACTCGGGCGGCCCCGCCGGTCCCACGTGAGCGCGTTCGTGAGGACGGGGATCGGTGACACGCCCGCGGCGGCGAGGAGCGGCTCGATGTAGAACCCGAATCCGTCGGAGGCGAGCGCGACCTCGATGCCCCGTTCGTGCGCCCAGGTCACGAACGGCGCGAACGTCGGGTCCATGCCGCAGTGCTCCATCGCGTGAGCGAGGAGCGTGCCGCGGTCGACCTCGAGCATCGCGCTCTGCGCCGCGACCGTCTGCCTGGAACCGAGCTCGCCGCGTTCCCACGCCTCGTCGAGGCGTCTCCAGTCTCCCGTCGCGAAGCGCTCGAGCAGGTGCTCGGCCACGTCGTGCGGGCTGGCGGTGCCGTCGAAGTCGACGACGATCGACGCGACCTTCATCGCCCTCGAGCCTACCGGGCGCATCCGGAGCACGAGGTGGGACCGACGTGCCTGGCAGACTCACCACCGTGGACGATGCGGAACGCCTCGCGCAAGGGGTCGTCGCGGCGGAGCGCCTGCGGCGCGCCCATGTCGCCGGCGCCGAGGTGCTCGAGATCGATGGGCTCGTGCTCACGCTGGCGAACCTTCCGGACCCTGCGCTCAGCTCCGTTGTGGTCGAGCAGGAACCCAACGATGCCATTGCCGCCCTCCACGAGGCGGAGCGAGCGTTCACGCAACGGGCGATGCAGTTCGGCATCGACCTTCAGCGCCACCGGCACCCTCGGGTGGATGAAGCGGTCGGATCCATGGGTCTCAGGCGCATCATCGAGCGGCCCGGCATGGCGATCGATCCCCGGGCACTCGAGGAACGACCCGCTCCCGACGGGTTCGAGATCCGCGAGGTCCGCGCGCCCGGCGATGCTGACGCGTTGGTGCAGGTCGGTGTGCTCGCCTTCGGCGATACCCCGGAGGTCGGCCGCGCCTTCTACGGCTCGACGGCGCTCGCGGCGTCGGATGACGTTCGCAGCCTCGTCGCCTGGCGTGGCGACGAGCCGGTCGGCATCGCGTCCGCCTACCTACACCGTGCCACCACCGGTGTCATGGGGGTCGGCGTGGTTCCGAGCGCGCGTCGCCGAGGACTCGGGGCGGCTCTGACCACGTGTGCGGCGAGATCGTTCGCGGGGACCGACCTCGTCTGGCTCCACCCGAGTGACGAGGCGCGATCGATGTACGAGCGGCTCGGCTTCCGACGGGTCAGCGACTGGGAGGTGTGGGTACGGGTCGGCTGAGTCACGCGGCGCCGTCGACGATCGGCCGGCCGGCGAGCGGTTCGTCGAGCTGCACGATCACCCGCTTGTAGACACCGATCTCGATACAGGCGACGTCTCCGGCGTTCGGGTCGTGACCCTCGTACAACGTGATCGTCACGGCATCGGTTCCGTACCGAACGTCGACACGGTCGAGCACGGTGCAGGGTTCCACGCCGCTGACGAAGTCGATCGTCACCGTCATGTCGTCGTTGCCGACCTTCGCCGTGTCGAACGGCCGGGCGTACACGTCGGCCATGCCCGGTCGCGGCTCGACCACGGTCGGTCCGGCTGCCGGCGGCGGATCGCCGGGGATCGGTCCGGTCGTGACGGGGGTGTCGGGGTCGTCGTTGGCGGCTGCGATGGCGGCGCCGACGATCGCGATCGCCAGCACGGCGATGATCGAGATCGCGAGGGAACGGGTGCGAGCGGTCAACGGCATGGGCGACCTCCGGTCTCGAGGGCAGCGAGGCCCTTCTTCGGATACGTGGCTTCGACGGCCGGAGGTCGTTCCGGGGTTCCCGGCGGATCCGTCGACCTCGGAGGTCAGTCCGAGTCGCGCACGTCCGCGAGACAGGGAAGCGTCTCGAACAGCGACGTCGGGAAGACCGCCTGGAACGCGGGGTCGCTCTCCTCGCCCGGCTGGGCTCCGGTCACGCCCGCCACGTCTGCCTGCGTGAGGCCTCCGATGAACCCGGCCACCTGTGCGACGGTGTAGCCGTTGCGCTCGAGCAGGCCCTCGTCGAGCCACATCTGGGTCGGTCGAGCCTTCCGGATCACGGGTCTCGCTTCGGTGCCGCCGAACGCGCCTTCGACCGCGGCGCTCAGTCGCTCGATGTCGATCAGGAACGCTCCGGTCGCGTCCGGGTCGCGCTGCATGCCGTGATCGGCGGTGAGGATCAGGCCCCACTTGCCACGCCCCACCTCGTCATCGAGGAAGCGAACGAAACGGCGGAGCTCATCGTCCTGGATCTCGAGCGCGTCGGCCATCGGCGCTCCACCCGAGGAGAACTGGTGACCGAGCGTGTCGATGATCTTGTAGTTCACGTAGAGCAGGTCGGGCACGTCGTCCTCGCCCATGCCCTCGCGCCTGACGATCTCCTCGAACAGGGTCGTCTGGTACGCCGATCGCGCAGGGGTGTTGAAGCCGCCCGCCATCTGTTCGATCGAGTAGCCCTGCCAGAGCCCGTCGGCCGACCCATCGCGACGATCGAGCGCGGCCTTCGCCGCTTCGAGGGAGGCGTCGATCGACGGGTCGTTCGCGTAGTCCGGCACGCGGTAGTACGGGCGCATGCCGTTCGTGAGTCCCCATTCCTCGGCGGTGTCGTCACCGCCCGTCACCGCGTTCTCCACCTCGCGAGCGATCGCGATGTCGTCGTCGCCGCCGGTCCAGCCGAGACCGTGGCTCATCATCATGAGGTGGGCCGAGAGACTCGCGGCGCCCGCCACGATCGGTTCGTTGTCCATCGCCAGGTCGTAGGCGTCGGCCAGCGTCGGCAACTTCAGGAAGGTGGGTCCCTCGGCGTTCGGCTTCTGCAGCGCGCCGTCGATCCAGATGTACTCGTCGACCAGCCCGTGACGGCGTGGATACGCCCCGGTGCCGATCGTGGCGTGGCTCGGCGGTGTGTTCGCGGGCGCTGCGTTGAGCTCGACGTCGGTGAACCAGGCGCCCTCGCGCGACAGCTCGCGCAGGAACGGCCATGAGCCGTTCCACCGTTCCAGCAGATCGCGGCCTGCCGAATCCCAGATCATCGTGACGATCAGCTTGGGTGGCCGGCGTTCGTCGGGCGGAAGCAGCGCCTCGTCGAGCGAGCGTCCATCGGGCGCGGTGAAACCGTCGAACTCGAGCATCGAGGCCGTCGTCGCCGAGAGGTCGCTGAGCGTCGCCGGCTCGTCGTAGAGGCCCGAGCGCACCACGCCAGGGGCGTAGAGCAGCAGCGGCACCTCCTGAGTGTGGTCGAACGGTGGCGCATGCGTGAGTCCACCGGCCACGTAGTCGGGGAACGGCGTGATCATCTGCAGGTCGCCGCTGCGAACAGGATGCGTGCCGTTGAACGTGCGGACGAGCACGTCACGCGGCACGGCCTGGCAGACGCTTCGCGCCTGTCGGCCGGGGCGAGGGCTCTCGGAAGCCGGTGGTTCGGGGCTCGGCACGTCCGAGGTGGCCGAGGACCGGGGCGGGTCCGACCCTCTCGCCGTCGGCCACGCGAGCGCACCGGCGACGATGGCGACGAGGCCCACGACCGTGAACATCAGGGACCGCCTGCGCGCGATCGACGCCGGGGCCGCCATGGCGCCCAGGGTACCGCGGGCGATCCCGCTTCCGATGGTGCTCGGCTCGGGCATCAGTCGAGCGAGGTCAGAGCGAACGCGAGCGCGAATCCGAGCACCACGAACAGTCCCGTGCGCAGGCCCGAATCGCGATAGGCATCGGGCAGCAGGGAGTCCGAGATGAGCGCGAGCAGCGCGCCGGCAGCGAACGACTGCACGATGGCGATCACCGCCTGGTCGAGGCCGTCGAGCATGGCCCCGCCCGCAGCGACGATCGCGCTCACCCCGGCGACCGCCATCCACAGGCCGAGCACCGGCCGGAACCGATGGCCCACGATCAGCATGCCGCGGGTCGATGCGATCGACTCGGGCACGTTCGAGATGAAGACCGCGACGACGAACGTGATGCTCACCGCATCGCCGGTCGCGAGGCCGATCCCGAGCACGAGCGACTCGGGGATGCCGTCGAGCACGGCGCCGAGCGCGATCACCATCCCGCCCCCGTCGCCCGACCCTCGGTGGGGCCCTGGGACGGGTTCGGTTGTCGCCTCATCGGACATGCCCATGCCCCGGTGCCGCCGTCCCCCCACGCGGGTGATCGCGGCATCGCCGGCGGTGAACGTGACCGCACCGAGGCCGAGGCCGGCGACGACCGGCCAGATGTCGGCGCGCAGGAACGCCTGCTCGACCAGCTCGAACGTGACGGCGGAGATCAGGGTTCCGGCGCCGAACGCCAGCACGGCGCCGAGGGTGCGCTTCGAGAACATGCTCAGGCGTGCTGCGAGCGCTCCGATCGGCAGGGCGGACGCGGCGACGAGACCCCACGCCGCTGCCGTCAGGACCGCCCCGTCCATCGTCACCTCCCGCTCGTCGGACCCCCCACGTATACTGCCCGAGGCCGTGCTAGGCGGGGAGCTAGCGGTGCCCTGTACCCGCGATCCGCTTCAGCGGGGCTGAATCCCCGCCCGAGGCCCGGAAGGTCCGGGGCAGCCCTCGGAACGAAGCGTTGAAGGTCGGGTCCTGCGCGACATCGGCCCGCGAACCCGGTCAGGTCCGGAAGGAAGCAGCCGTAAGCGGAAGCCGGTGGGTGCCGCAGGCACGCCTGGCTGGAGCTGTCGTTCCAGGTAGCGTCCGAGTCATCCGTGGTCGACGGCGGGTGCACGGCCACTTTCCGCTCCTTCGGGGGCACGACGAACGGTGAACGGCGAGGGGAGCGGGCAACAGCAGATGGCCGAGACCCAGCACCAGGCGCTCTACCGCCGCTACCGCCCCCAGACCCCGTCCGAGGTGCTCGGCCAGGACCACGTGATCAGGGCGCTCACCGGCGCGATCCGCGAGGGAAGGTTGCATCACGCCTTCCTGTTCTGCGGACCCCGAGGAACCGGCAAGACCTCGACGGCCCGCATCCTGGCGAAGATGGTCAACTGCGAGCGGGGGCCGACCGACGAGCCGTGCGGCGAGTGCTCGCAGTGCGTAGCCGTGCGCGAGGGAACCCACCTCGACGTGGTCGAGATCGACGCGGCGAGCCATGGCGGGGTCGAGGACGCGCGCGAGCTGCGCGAGAAGGCGCCGACCGCGCCGGTGCAGGGCCGCGAGAAGGTCTACATCATCGACGAGGCGCAGCGCCTGTCCCGCGAAGCGTTCGACGCGTTGCTCAAGGTGTTCGAGGAACCGCCGCCCGGTGTGCGGTTCGTGCTCGCCACCACCGAGCCGCACAAGATGCCCGCGACGATCGTGGGGCGTTCACAACGGTTCGACTTCCGCCGGTTCGGGCTGGACACGCTGACCGCGCAGCTTCAGGCGATCGCGACGGCCGAGGGCGCGACGATCAGCGAGTCGGCCGCACATTCGATCGCCCGTCAGGCAGAGGGCTCCTCGCGTGACGCGCTCTCGTTGCTCGATCAGGCTCGCGTGCTCGGGGGTGCTGCGATCGACGACGACGTGGTGCGCTCCCTGCTCGGCGCCCCCCGCGGCGAGGTGCAGCACGAGCTCGCCGACGCGGTCGCGATCGGTGACGCCAAGGGGGTGTTCGAGATCGTCGGCCGTCTCGTGCAGGACGGTCAAGATCTGCGCAACGTCACCGCCGAGTCGCTCGGGCACTTCCGCAACCTGCTGCTCGTGAAGACCGCGCCGGGGCAGACCGACCTGGTCGACGTGCCCGACGATGCCTACGACACGCTGCGCATCCAGGCCGAGAAGTTCACGCCCGGCGAGCTGGCGCGCGTGCTCGCGCTGCTGCTCGATGCCCAGAACGACATGCGCTGGACCACCTCGCCGCGTCTGTCGCTCGAGCTCGCGCTCGTGCGCGCGACGATGCCCGAGACCGACGTCGATCCGTCGGCGCTCGTCACCCGGCTCGAGCGGCTGGAACGACTCGCGAACCTCGATCCGGGGGCGGTCGTGCCGACCGAGGCAGACGTGGCGCAGGCGCGCGGGCCGTCGAACCCGGCCGAAGACGTCGAGCCCGTGCCGCCGGCCGAGCCCGTGCCGCCGGCCGAGCCCGTGGCACCCGCCGAGCCCGAGCCCGCGAGGGGGACGTCCGATGTGGTGCAGGTTCCCGAGGCGGCTCCGAACCAGCTGCCCGTGCCGCACGCGGCCGACGCGGGCAGCGTCGACGTCGCGTTGCTGCGGCGGTCGTGGAAGTCGCTTCTGGACCACCTCTCGGCCAGCCGCGAGATGATCCTCGCTGCGATCCTCGAGTCGGCCACGGTCGGCACATACGACGG
>DASVGA010000396.1:0-3813 GCA_036379795.1 Actinomycetota bacterium
GGCACGCCGGGGTTCCTTTGGCGCATCGGTTCACGCATCCTCGCGATCCCCCTCATCGCCGGCATCGCCTACGAAGCGCTCCGGCTGGGGGCCCGCTTCCATGGATCGGTCGTGATGCGCGCGCTCATGGCTCCCGGCATCTGGCTGCAGAAGATCACCACGCAGGAACCCGACGACCTCCAGATCGAGGTCGCGATCGCGTCGTTCGACGAGGTCCTCCGTCGCGAGGAGGAAGCCGCCGGCGCCGCCGGCTGACCGAGCCAACGATCGAGCGACGCTGCGATGTCGTTGCATCGCCGAGGCGGCGTGCGCAAGATGCACGCAGGGATCGCCGATGGCCGCGGCGTGGCTCCGTCGTCGGCATCGGCCGTGCGCAGGCGTGCAGGAGGTGACATGGGGACGACGGACGGCGTGGAGCCCCAGGTCGTCGGCGGTGCGCAGCAGATCCGAGGGCGCGAGTTCGCCACCGTTCGGCGCGGCTACGATCCGTCGCAGGTCAGGAGCTACCTACACCTCGTCTCCGACCACGTCGATGCGCTCGAGCGGGCTCTGGCCGATGCGCGGGGTCGCGTCTCCGAACTCGAAGCCGAGCTACGTACCGCCGAGGAGGCGTCGACGGGTTCCGAGGCGTATGAGGAGCTGTCGAAGCGCTTCGCCAACGTGCTCGTGACGGCCGACAGCGAGGCCACCCACCTCGTGGAGCAGGCTCGCGCCGAAGCCGAGCACATCAAGGCCGAAGCTCGAGCCCGAGCCGAGGAAGCACGCATGCGCTCGTCGCAGGCGCTGTTCGCTGCCCGGGAGGAGGCCGAGCGCTTGGCGGCGGACCTCGCCGAGCGGCGGGCCGCCATGTTGAACCAGCTCCACGAGATGCAGTCGCGGCTGCTCTCGGTGGCGAGCGACCTCGAAGTCGCGATCGAGCCACCCTCGGTCCCCGCGCCCTCGCCCACCGAGCTTCGCCGTCCCGAGCCTGATCCCGAGCTTGCCGTTCCGGAGCTGCCCGATCTGAGCATGCTCGACTTCGACCTCGACGACGATCGCGACGTCGAGGGCTAACCCCGGTCCCATCCGGGCATCGGACGCGTCAGCGCATCGGCGATCCGTCTCGTGCCTTGAGATGATCGGGCGATGAGCGACGATCTCGAGCGGCGGCTCGATGACATCGAGGCACGTCACCAGCGCATCTCGGCGGAGATGGCCGAGCCCGGGGTGACCTCCGACCACGACCGGCTGCGGTCGCTCGGCAAGGCCTTCGCCGAGCTCGATGAGCTCGTGAAGCCCTACGCCGCATATCGCGAGGCGAGGCGACAGGCCGCCGACGCGCGTGAGATGGCCTCCGCGGAGCACGATCCCGAGATGGTGGCGTTCCTCGAAGGCGAGGCGGCGCAGGCGGAGGAGCGCGCCGCAGGCCTGAGGGCGGAGCTCGAGGCGTTGCTCGTTCCCAAGGATCCGAACGACGGCAAGGACCTGATCGTCGAGATCCGGGCAGGCGCCGGCGGGCAGGAGGCCGCCCTATGGGCGGGGGAGCTCACCGAGATGTACCGGCGCCTCGCCGAACGGCATCGATGGAAGACCGAGGTGCTCTCGAGCTCGCCGAGCGATCTCGGCGGCTTCAAGGAAGCGGTGATCGAGGTGCGTGGCCGTGATGCCTTCGGCCGGCTGAAGCACGAATCCGGCGTGCATCGCGTGCAGCGGGTGCCGGTGACGGAGTCGTCGGGGCGGATCCATACCTCGACGGCGACGGTGGCCGTGCTGCCCGAGGCGGAGGAGGTCGAGGTGGAGATTAGGCCCGAGGACCTCGTGATCGACGTCTACCGCTCGAGCGGGCCCGGGGGGCAGTCGGTCAACACTACCGATTCGGCGGTGCGCATCGTGCACCTTCCGACCGGCATCAAGATCGAGTGTCAGGAAGAGCGCTCCCAACTGCAGAATCGCGACAAGGCCATGCGCTACCTCCGCGCCCGGCTGCTGCAGCGCGCCCAGGACGAGGCTGCTGCCAAAGAGGCCGCGGCGCGCCGCTCCCAGCTCGGGTCGGGGGACCGCTCGGAGAAGATCCGCACCTACAACTTCCCCGACGGACGGGTCACCGACCATCGCATCAAGTACACGTCGCATCAGCTCGCCGACGTGTTGGCAGGCGGCGAGGAGCTCGACGCCTTCGGCGACCGTCTCAACGCCGCGGCACGCTCGGACCAGCTCGCCGACCGCGACGAGGAAGCGTGATGACCCCCGTCCAGGTCCTGCGGCGGGCGGCCGGCTACCTCGAGCGGCACGGTGTCGACGCACCGCTCGCGACCGCCGAGCAGCTGCTCGCGTCGATCCTCGAGACCGATCGAGCGGGGCTCTACGCCCGACGCCGCTCCCTGGGTGCGTCCGAGGCCAAGGACTTCGGACGCATGCTGTGCCGGCGGTGCGAGGGCACGCCGACGCAGCACCTGACGGGCGAGACGGGCTTCCGGTCGCTCACCGTGCGGGTGCGTCCCGGCGTCTTCGTGCCGCGCCCCGAGACCGAGGTCCTGGTCGACGCCGCCCTCGACGCGGTGCGCGAGGTCGGGTCACCCGTGGTCGTCGATGTGGGGACCGGGACCGGCGTGATCGCGCTGTCGATCAAGCAGGAACGTCCCGACGCGCAGGTGTGGGCGGTCGATCGTTCGAGCGACGCGATCGCACTCACCCGCGAGAATGCCGAGCTCCACGGTCTCGAGATCGAGCCGGTGCTGGCCGACATGCTGACGGACCTTCCCGAGCGGATCGTCGGATCCGTCGATCTCGTCGTGGCCAACCCTCCCTACATCGAGCCCGAGGCGTACGAGGGGCTGCCCATCGAGGTTCGGGCCGACCCCGTCGCCGCCCTCGTCGGGGGCATCGCCGTGTACGAGCGTCTGTTCGCGCAAGCCGGTCCGGTGCTTCGGTGCGGAGGGTCCGTCGTCGTCGAGATCGAGGAGTCTCGAGGCGCCGCGGTCACCGCGCTCGCCACGGCCGCCGGAGCGAGCCGGGTCTGGGTGACACCCGACCTCACCGGCCGCGACCGGGTCGTGGTGGCCCGGTGGCCGTGAGCGCCGACCCGATCGCCGAGGCGGCCCGGGCGGCCGTCGACGGGGAGCTGGTCGTCTTCCCCACCGACACCGTGTACGGCCTCGGCACCGACCCGGCGGTTCCGGGGGCCGGCGAGCGCCTCTTCCGAGCGAAGCGACGCGATCGTGACCTGACGCTCCCGGTGCTCGCCTCGAGCACGACGGCAGCCCGCTCGGTCGCGCGTTTCGACGAGCGGGCCGAGACGCTCGCGGCGGCGCTGTGGCCCGGCGCGCTCACGCTCGTGCTGCCACGTGCGCCTGCGAGCACGAGCTGGGACCTCGGAGGCGACGACCAGACGGTCGGAGTGCGGGTGCCGGACCATCGACTCGCCCGCGCGCTGCTCGACATCTCCGGTCCGCTCGCGGTGACGAGCGCGAATCGTTCCGGTGAGCCGCCCGCCTCCACGTGCCAGGAGTTGCGCGCCGTGTTCGGCGATCTCGTGGCGATCTACCTGTGTGAGGAAGGTCCGCTGCAGGGGGCGTCCTCGACCGTGCTCGACCTCGCGCACGGTCCCGCGACGATCCTGCGGTCGGGCGATCTCGACGCCGCCACGCTCGCTCGATTCCTTCCGGCGGGGGAGCCACTGCTAGACTCGCCCCCCTCGCCATGACCTCGATCCTGGTCGTCTGCACGGGCAACATCTGCCGTTCCCCCATCGCCGAGGGGATGCTGCGAGTTGCCCTGCAGGCTCGCTTCGGCGACGACGCTCCCACGGTGTCGTCCGCGGGCACGTGGGGCGTC
>DASVGA010000397.1:0-4915 GCA_036379795.1 Actinomycetota bacterium
GCGGTAGCCCGCATCGTGAAGCCAGGTGGCGAGGGTCGAAGAGTCGTCGAACGCCTGTGCGCCGCCGAAGGGGCCGGTGTTCTTCCACACGCCGTTGGTGTGCGAGTAGTCGCCCGTGAACATGCTCGCCCGACTCGGGCAGCACGACGGATTGGAGACGAACGCCGACCGGAACCGGATGCCCAACCTCGTGAGCTGTCGCCGCAGGGCGGGCATGTGCTGCAGGGTGCCCGCTCGCTGGTCGTCGGTGATCACGAGCACGATGTCGGGACGCCCACCGGTGGCCGACGCGGCCGACGCGGCCGCCGTGAGCCACCACGATCCCATCACGAACGCGACGAGCGCCAGCGCCGTGGTCGCGGATCGACTCAGGCCACGACCCACAACGCTTCCCGAGCCAGCTCGATCTCGAGCCGCTCGTGGTCACCCAGCGAGTCGCCGTCGACTTGCACGGGGAACGGGCTGTCGGAGGTGACCAGCACGTGCGAGGCATCGTGGCGATAGTCGATATCGCGGCTCTGCACGTGGCGAGCCGACCCGAACACCTGGGCCGCGATGCGCGGTACGTTGCGCCGAGCGAGCTTGCGCATGCTCAACACGTCGAGGCCGGTGTCGAGCGAGGCCTGGGGCGTCATACGGAGGCCACGATCCTTGTAGTACGTGTACGGATCGGTGCGCCCCACCATCACCGACAGCGACGGTTCCGCCTTGCCCCCGTCGATCGTGACCTCGAGATCGGGGCGCTTGCCGGCGTAGCTCACGAGCAGCTCCCACGCCACGCTCCGGAACGCCACCCGGTCGAACTTCGCCTTGGTCTTGGGGTACTTCGCATCCATGCGCGCCATCGCGGCGGCGTCGACGCCGGCCCCACAGTTCACCGCGAAGTAGCGCCCGTCGGCCTTGCCGAGGTGCAGCTTGAAGGCCTCGTCGTCGAGGGCCCTGCCGATCAGCACGCCGGTCGCGTCGATCGGCTCGATCGGCAGGCCGAGCGCGCGCACCAGGATGTTCGTCGCCCCGCCCGGCAGCACACCCAGCGCGGTGCGCGTGCCCGCGAGCGCGTTCACGACCTCGTTGATCGTGCCGTCGCCCGAGAAGGCCACGACGAGGTCGGTGCCCTCGTGCACCGCCTGGATCGCGATCTCGTTGGCGTGGCCCCGTTCCTTGGTCTCGATCACCTCGAGCCGGAAGTCTGCCGACAGGGCCTTCTCGATGACCGCGAGCATCGGTTTGGAGACCGTGCGCGCCACGGGGTTCACGATCAGCAGCACTCGTTGGAAGCGCATGAGTCGCCCAGTATCGCAGGGAAGCGACGTTCTGCGCTCCTGCCGTTCGGACGAGGCCTGTCGCCGCCTCGCCGTGCGTCGTGCTCAGCCTCCGCTGACGGGCGGAAGCAGCGCGACCTCGTCGCCCTCGGCGAGCACGGTGGTTCGATCGGCTCGCTCCCCGTTGACCACGAACGAGCCGACCTCGGCGATCTGCGCGAAGCGCTCGCCGAACCGCCCCGACAACTCCTCGACCACTTCGCCGACCGTGTGCCCGCCCGCTTCCACGAACGAGTCACCGGCGATCTCTCGCAGCGCCGCGAACAGCCGCACCTTCACAGCTCGACCATCTCCCCGAGCACGTCGACGAGCTTGCGGGCGAAGGCGGGCGTGAGGCCGTCCTCGGCGTGGCCGAAGCCCTCGCCGATCAACAGCCGCTTGGGCTCGCCCGCAGCGTCGTACAGCCTGCGTGCGTGCGCTGGAGGGAAGAGCCGGTCGTCGGCGCCGTGCACGATCACGACCGGCGTCGGAGCGGCTTTGCCGATCACCTCTTCGGGTGACTCCGGCGGGTCCCACCGGTCGGGCATGCGCACGCCGAACGCCCGCAGTGCCGCCCGCCCGGCCGCGGTGCCGATACGCGCGTGCATCTCGCGCCGGACGCGAGGGTGCGCATCGCCGTGCCAGTCCCAGTAGGCGAGCGACGAGATGCCGACCACCGCGTCGGTGCCGCCGATGAGGCCGCCGTGGCGGATCGACGCGATCGCCCCCATCGAGGTGCCGCACGAGATCGCCCTGGCGTGTCCGCGTTCGCGCGCGAGCCGGTGCACCGCCTCGATGTCGTGGATCTCGTCGCCGCCGAAGTCGCAGACTCCCCCGCTCTCCCCGTGACCCCGAAGGTCCATCGCGAACACCGTGAACCACGGCGTGAGCTGTTCGGCGAAGATCGCGAACTTCGGCTTGCGATGCCACCCGATCATGCCGTGGGCCAGGATCAGCGCCGGCCGGGCGGGGTCGGGATCGCCGAGGCTGGATCCGTGGATCCGAACGCCGTCGTCGGTGACCACTCGGAAGGCATCGGCCGCCACCCGCCACTGATGCGAGGTGATGCCCTGCAGGGTCGTCATCGCAGGTCAAGGGTACCGGCCGCCGCGGCGAGCCGATATCGTGGAGAGGCGATGACGCTGCTCGGGTTGCTCTCGGATCGCCCACCCGAGGTCGTGCTTCCGGCCCTCGGGGAGATCGGCGCCGACCTCAAGCTCGAACCTCTGTCGGTGGCGTCGATCGAACACCTCATGAGACTCGAGCCCCACGCGGCGTTCGTCGACGCGGCGGAGCATCCGGCGCAGGCATGGACCGTGGTGAGGTCGCTGCGCGAGCGTGCGCCGCGTCTGCCCGTCGTGATCGTCGTCGAGCGCGACTCGATCGAGCGCTACGCCTGGCACGAGAGCGCCGATGAGCTCGTCTATCCGGGCGCGCCGGCGGCGGAGCTGCGGGCCCGCCTCGCGATGCTTCGCCATCGCACGGGAAGCGGCGACGGCGCGGTCATCCGTCTCGGCTCCCTCTCGCTCGACACCGAGAGCTACCGGGCCACCGCCGCGGGCCGCCCACTCGACCTGACCTACAAGGAGTTCGAGCTGCTGCGATTCCTCGCCGGTCGCCCGGGGCGCGTCTTCACCAGGCCGGCATTGCTCCGCGAGGTCTGGGGCTACGACTTCTACGGCGGAACCCGCACCGTCGACGTGCACGTGCGGCGGCTGCGGGCCAAGCTCGGTCCCGAGCACGAGCACCTGGTCGAGACCGTCCGAGGCGTCGGCTACCGGTCGGCCGAGCCGCCGGCCCCGGACCGATGACGGCGGCGGCCGAGCCGATCGACGTCGTCGTGATCGGCGGCGGCCAGGCGGGCCTCGCGACGAGTCACGAGCTCGCGCGTGCGGGCATCGAGCACGTGGTGCTCGAGCGCGACCGGATCGGATCGAGTTGGACCGGCCTCTGGGAGAGCTTCCATCTCAACACGCCGAACTGGGGGCTGCGGCTTCCCGGCATGGCCTACGACGGTGACGACCCCGACGGCTTCATGCCCCAAGCTGAGATCGTCGCCTACCTCGATCGGTATGCGGCGGCCGTCGGCAGCGAGGTCCGGACGGGCGTCGAGGTCACGTCGCTCGAGCCCGCCGAGGGCGGCTTCCTGCTCGAAACGACACTCGGGCCGATCGAGGCGCGCTCGGTCGTGACGTGCACGGGCGCGTACCAGCGCGCCTTCCGCCCTCGAGGAGCCGAGGGGTTGCCTGAGGACGTGGCTGCCCTCGACACACGCACGTACCGCTCCCCCGAGTCGCTGCCCGACGGCGCCGTGCTCGTGGTGGGGAACGGTCAGTCCGGATGCCAGATCGCCGAGGAGCTCTGCGAGGCCGGGCGCGAGGTCATCATCTCGTGCGGCAAGGCGTCGTGGGCGCCGCGCCGGGCCGGCGGCCACGACCTGCTGTGGTGGGGCCTCGAGACGGGATTCCTCGACGGTGGTGTCGAGGCGCTTCCCTCCCCTGCGGCCAGGTTGGCAGCGAACGTCACGGCCAGCGGCACCAGGGGTGGGCACGACCTGCACGTGCGCACGCTCCGCGAGCAAGGCGCGAGGCTCGCCGGTCACTTCACCGGTTGCGACGGCGGCCGTGTCCGGTTCGCCCACGACCTGGCCGAGAGCGTCGCGTGGTCCGACGAGCGCTACCTCGACTACGCGCGATCGGTGTCGGAACTCTGCGCCGAACGGAACATGGTCGACCCGGCGCTGCCGGCGCCGGAGCCGTTCGATGCAGCCGGCGCGGTCGACTCGCTCGACGTGGCCGATCTCGGCGTGGTGATCTTCTCGGGCGGCTTCCGGCCGGACTACGGCTGGATACGGATCGCGGGTGTCTGCGACGAGATGGGATTCCCCCGACAGCACGACGGCGCCAGCGTGGTCGCCCCCGGGCTGTTCTTCGTGGGCGTGCACTTCCTCAGGAAACGGAAGTCGTCGCTGCTCTGCGGGGTCGGGGAAGACGCCTCGGTCGTCGCCGACGGAGTCGCGAGGCATCTCGTCGGCTCGACCGGGTCCGACGACCGAGGACCGATGACCTAGCACATCGTCGTCACGCGAAATGACTCGTGTGGGCTCTGCGGCGCGGACTGCTGTAGCGCCGATGACCCTCGTGAACGGCGACATCGGGACCGCGCACTCGTCCCCCCCGGACGACTCCCCTCGGTCACGCGGCACCGACCGTCGTTCCCGGCTCGCGCCGGCGACCGCCGCGGCAGCCTTCGGGCGCCCGCGTCGACGCGAGCCGACGCTCACCGGGGCCCCGTCCGCTCCCCCCTCGCGGACGGGGCCTTCGTGTGTGTCGGGTGCTCGCGCCGTCAGGCGCGACGCATGAAGAACAGCACCACGGCGACGATGATCGCGATGAGGATGATCGTGCCGACGAATCCCATGTTGAGCGCTGCGAGCATGAGGCCCCTCCTTCCGGTCAGATGGAGCGGGCTTACCCCCACTGCCTTCCGCCGCAAACCGCCGCCGTAACCGAGAGTTACCGTTGGATTCCAGTATCACCGCAGGTCAGAAGGGGTGAGCTCCTCGATTCTGTCAGCGGATGTCAGCATCCTCTGCTCGAGGCGGTGCGTAGTCG
>DASVGA010000398.1:0-4777 GCA_036379795.1 Actinomycetota bacterium
CACCGGCAGCTACGGTGGCACCTACCTGAAGCTCGAGCGCAAGATCGGCGACTACGCGACCGTGGCCGTCGCGACACGCTTGTCGATGTCCAACGGCACGATCGGCGCCGCGGGCATCGGCCTCACGAGCGTCGGGCTCACGAACATCAAGGCGACGGCGGCCGAGGAGGCGCTGGTCGGCCAGGCGCCGAGTCAGGATCTGTTCGCGGAAGCCGGCAGGCTCGCCGCGGCCGCCAGTTCCCCGGTGAGCGACGTGCGCGGAAGCGAGGCCTACAAGCGGCACATGGTCGAGGTGTACGTGCGGCGCGGTCTGACGACGGCCGCCGAGATGGCCGGCGCGGCCTGAGAGCGAGGGACGCGAACGATGGAAGTCACGATCACCGTCAACGGCACCGCCCACACCCTCGACATCGAACCGAGGCTGCTGCTCGTGCACGTGCTCAGGGAACGCCTGCGCCTCACCGGCACGCACATCGGGTGCGACTCAACGAGCTGCGGCGCCTGCACCGTGCTCTACGACGGCACCCCCGTGAAGTCGTGCACGGTCTTCGGCGTGCAGGCCGACGGCGTGGAGATCACGACCGTCGAGGGCCTGCTCACCGCCGCGGGGCTCGACCCGATGCAGGCAGCGTTCAAGGAGCACCATGGCCTGCAGTGCGGCTTCTGCACCCCGGGCATGATGCTCGTCGGCAAGGCCTTGATCGAACGCAACGCGGAGCCGAGCGACGACGACGTGCGCCAAGCGATCAGCGGCAACATCTGCCGCTGCACGGGCTACATGAACATCGTGAAGGCGATCCAGGCCGCAGCGTCGACACCGGCCGGTGAGGACTCGGCCGCCGAGCTCGAGCCCGCCGCCGCCGAAGCCGAAGCGGCTGCCCCCGCGAACGCCTGACCCGAGCAGCCGAGCACCCCCAGGAGGGATCACGCCACATGGCCACCGAGACCGAAGAGATCCGCGGCATCGGACACAGCGTTCGGCGCAAGGAAGACGACCGCTTCATCCGCGGGCGCGGCAACTACATCGACGACGTACAGCTCCCGGGCATGCTGTACATGGCGATCCTGCGCAGCCCCTACGCGCACGCGAAGATCAACTCGGTCGACGGCTCGGCCGCCCAGCAGATGGCCGGCGTCATCGCGGTCGTGACCGGAGAGCTCATGGCCGAGCACAACCTCGCGTGGATGCCCACGCTCTCCGGCGACACCCAGGCCGTGCTCGCGACCGACAAAGTGCGGTTCCAGGGACAGGAGGTCGCGGCCGTCATCGCCGAAGACCCCTACGTCGCCAAGGACGCGCTCGAGAAGATCGAGGTCGACTACGATCCGCTCGGCGTCGTGGTGAGCCCACAAGCTGCGGCCTCGGCCGACGCTCCCGTCATCCGCGACGAGAAGGAAGACCAGACCGACAACCACATCTACCACTGGGAATCGGGCGACAAGGACGCGACCGATCGCGCGTTCGCCGGGGCGGACCGCGTCGTGTCGCTCGACACGCACTACCCCCGCGTGCACCCGTCGCCGCTCGAGACGTGCGGGTGCGTCGCCGACGTCGACCCCGCGACCGGCCAGGCCACCATCTACATGACCTCGCAGGCTCCGCACGCGATCCGCACGGTGTTCGCGCTCGTCACCGGCTTGCCCGAGGAGAACATCCGCATCGTCTCACCCGACATCGGCGGGGGTTTCGGCAACAAGGTGCCGGTCTACCCCGGGTACGTCGTGGCCACGGCGGCCTCGCTGCTGCTCGGCAAGCCGGTGAAGTGGATCGAGGACCGCACCGAGAACCTCATCTCGACCGGGTTCGCTCGCGACTTCCACATGCACGGCGAGCTGGCGCTCAAGGACGACGGCACGATGCTCGGCTTGCGCACGTCGCTGCTGGCCGACGAGGGCGCCTTCCACGCCGACGCGCAGCCGTCGAAGTTCAAGGTCGGTCTGTACCACATCGTCACGGGCAGCTACGACATGCCCGCCGCCCACGTCGCGGCCGACGGCTACTACACGAACAAGGCGCCGGGGGGCGTCGCCTACCGCTGCTCGTTCCGGGTGACCGAGGCCTCGTACATGATCGAGCGGCTCGTGCAGAACGCGGCCTACGAGCTCGGCATGGACCCGGCGGACCTGCGCAAGAAGAACTTCATCGACAAGGAGCAGTTCCCCTACGAGTCGGCGACGGGGTTCGTGTACGACTCCGGCGACTACCACGCGGCCATGGACAAGGCCCTCGAGATGATCGACTACGCCGGGCTGCGCGAGGAGCAGCAGCGCGAGCGGGAAGACGGCAAGCTCTGGGGCGTGGGCCTCGCCTCGTTCACCGAGGTGGTCGGAGCCGGACCGAGCGAGGACTACGACATCCTCGGCATCAAGATGAACGACGGCGCCGAGCTGCGCATCCACCCGACCGGCAAGGCGATCCTCAAGATCAGCTCGAAGACGCAGGGCCAGGGTCACGAGACGACCTTCGCGCAGATCGTGGCCGAGGAGCTCGGCATCCAGCCCGAGGACATCAAGGTGCAGCACGGCGACACCGACAACACGCCCTACGGTCTCGGCACCTACGCCTCGCGCTCGACCCCGACCGTCGGCGCGGCGACCGCGATGGTGGCACGCCGGGTGGGTGAGAAGGCGCGCAAGCTCGCCGCGCACCTGCTCGAGGTGAGCGAGGAGGACATCGAGTTCGTCCGGCCCAACTACACCGTGAAGGGCGCGCCCGACCGCGCCGTCACGATCCAGGACGTCGCGTTCGCCGCGTACACGAACTTCCCCAAGGGCATGGAAGCCGGTCTCGAAGGTTCTTTCTATTACGACCCGCCGAACCTCACGTTCCCGTTCGGCACGTACGCGGTCGCGGTCGAGGTCGACCCCGAGACCGGCGTGTGGGAGGTCAAACGCATGATCGCCGTCGATGACTGCGGCGTGCGCATCAACCCCATGATCGTCGAGGGTCAGATCCAGGGCGGTCTCTGCGAGGGCTACGGCACCGCGGCCATGGAGCTCATCACGTTCGACGAAGACGGCAACTGCATCGGATCGAACTTCATGGACTACCTGCTGCCGACCGCGGTGGAGACACCGAAGTTCGAACTCGGTGAGACCGTCACTCCGTCGCCGCACCACCCGATCGGCGCCAAGGGCGTGGGTGAGTCCGCGACCGTCGGCTCTCCAGCGGCGTACGTGAACGCGGTCATCGATGCCCTGCAGCCGCTCGGGGTGAAGAACATCGACATGCCACTCACGAGCGCCAAGGTCTGGGAAGCGATCCAAGCCGCCCGAGGAGCTGGACAACCCGCGTGAGACCCGAGGTACTGAAGCTCGCGGCCGAGCTGTCGGCCCGAGGTGAGCCGTACGTGCTCGCGACGGTCGTCTGGCGCCGGGCGCCGTCGTCGGGCAAGGAGGGCGCCACCGCGCTCATCACACCCGACCGCACCGTGCGCGGTTGGATCGGAGGGGCGTGCGCAGAGCCGACGGTGGTCCGCGAAGCCCTGAAGGCGATCGACGAGGGAAGTCCGCGCCTGCTGTTCCTCGGACCTCCGGAGGAGCTCGCGGCGCACGCGCGCGACGGCGTCGTCAGCGTGCCGATCGCGTGTCAGAGCGAAGGTGCCTTGGAGGTCTACGTGGAACCCGTGCTGCCTCAGCCTCAGCTGGTTTCGATCGGACGCTCACCCGCCGCGCTCGCCCTCACCCGGCTCGCGAAGGGGCTCGGGTGGCGGTCACTCGCCGTCGACGACGGCGGCTCGGTGACGGGCCACGATGCCGACGGCGTCATCACCTCACTCGACCTCGGCGATGTCGACGAGCGATCATTCGTGGTCGTCGCGACCCAGGGGCACTACGACGAGGATGCCCTCGAGCGGGCGCTGTCGACGCCCGCCGTCTACATCGGACTGGTCGCATCGGCCAAGCGGGCCGAGGCGGTGCTCGGCTACCTTCGCGATCGGGGAGCTACCGACGAGCGGCTGGCGCGCGTGCACGCCCCCGCCGGCATCGACCTCGGGCACATCGCGACCGACGAGATCGCGGTGGCGATCGTGGCCGAGATCGTGCGGCTGCGCGCCGCCGGGGAGCTCGATGCTCCCGTGCGTGCCGAGGCGCCCGCACCCCGCCACGAGGAGATCGACCCGGTCTGCGGCATGACGGTCGACGTGGCCGATGCCCGCTACCGCACGACCCATGACGGCCGCACCGTGTACTTCTGCTCCGCGCCGTGCCTCGAAGCTTTCGAGCGGGAACCGGCACGCTTCGTGCAGGTGGGGTCGTGACGCTCGTGGTTCGACGACCGGGCAACGAGGGTAGGCTCCCGGCATGCTGATCGAGAACGAGTTCACCGTCTCCACGCCGATCGACGAACTGTGGGCGTACCTGCTCGACGTCGAGCGCATCGCGCCGTGCATGCCCGGCGCCGAGCTCACCGAGACCGTCGACGATCACACGTGGAAGGGCAAGGTGAGCATGAAGTTCGGTCCCGTCGCGCTCGCCTTCGCCGGCACGGTGGAGATGACCGAGCGCGACGATACGGCCCACCGCGCGGTGCTGAAGGCCAAGGGCATGGAAGCCAAGGGCAAGGGGGCAGCCAACGCCGCCGTCACGTCCTGGCTCGAACCGGCGGCCGACGGTCGCACCACCGTGAAGATGACGGCCGACATCACACTCACCGGAGCCGCCGCGCAGCTCTCGCGCGGTCTCATGCCCGAGATCTCCAAGAAGCTCACGCAGCAGTTCGCCGACTGTCTCGAGACCACGATCAACGCCGAGCCGGCTGCGGCGGCTTCGATCG
>DASVGA010000399.1:0-3483 GCA_036379795.1 Actinomycetota bacterium
CCTCGCGATGAAGATCCGGCAGCGGTCCGCGAGCAGGGAACACGCTGGTGAGGTGCACCAGTAGTCGCGTCGAGACTACCGGGCGGCGAGGTTGAGGACGAGCTCGTTCAGGAGCAGCATGCCGCGCTGCGTGGGCACGAGTGACCCTCGTTCTTCGGTCAGCAGGCCGCCGTCGAGGAACGGCTCCGCTCGGTCGTCGTCGATCCAACTCGCCGGCACGCCATCGAAGATCCGCAGACGCAGGAACACCTCCTCGAGGTAGGCGTCGCTCGGCTTGAGGGTCTCCGACCCACCGAGAGGAGGCTCGCCGCGTTCCACGGTCGTGAGGTACTCCTCGGGAGGACGCACGTTCCACCAGCGACGATCGTCGCGGTAGGAATGCGCGCCGGCGCCGAGCCCAAGGTAGGGGCGGCGGCGCCAGTACCCGAGGTTGTGGCGGCACTCGTATCCGGGCTTCGCCCAGTTCGAGATCTCGTAGTGGCCGTATCCGGCGTCGCCGAGCATCGAGCAGGCGAGCAGGAACATGTCGGCCTGCAGGTCGGGATCGGGCGCGGGCACGTCGCCGCGTGCGACGGCGCGGCCGAGCGCGGTCGCGGGCTCGATCGTGAGCGCGTACGCGCTCACGTGTTCGGGGGCCAGGTCGATGGTCTCGGCGAGCGTTCGCTCCCACGACTCGAGCGTCTCGGCGTGCGCGCCGTAGATGAGGTCGAGGTTCACGTTCGAGTAGCCGGCGGCGCGCACGGCGACCCACGCCCGCCTGACGCTCTCGGGAGCGTGGACCCGCTCGAGCGCCTGCAGCACGGCCGGGTCGAACGACTGCGCGCCCATCGACAACCGGGTGTAGCCGACCTCGAGCAGGGCGGCGAGCGAGCCTTCCTCGATCGTGTCGGGGTTCGCCTCGATCGTGACCTCGGCATCGTCGGCCACCGCGAACGACGCGCGCAGCGTCTCGAGCAGCGCGCCGAGATCACCGGGCGACATCGTCGTCGGCGTGCCCCCGCCGAGGAACACGCTCTCGAACGACGTGCCGTCCCACACGGGCGCCGCGAGCGAAGCCTCTGCCAGCAGCGCGCGCAGGTACCGCGGCTTCAGAGCGTCGAGACCGGCGTAGGCGTTGAAGTCACAGTAGCCGCACCGTGTGAGGCAGAACGGCACGTGCACGTAGATGCCGGCGGTCACTTCTTGCCCTTCGACGAGCTGCCGTCGTCGACGCGCAACGCCTGGATGAACGCCTCCTGCGGCACATCGACGCGCCCGACGCGGCGCATGCGTTCCTTGCCTTTCTTCTGCGTCTCGAGCAGCTTGCGCTTGCGCGTGATGTCGCCGCCGTAGCACTTGGCGAGCACGTCCTTGCGCTTGGCCTTGACCGTTTCGCGGGCGATGATCCTCGACCCGATCGCCGCCTGCACCGCCACGTCGAAGAGCTGGCGCGGGATAAGCTCCTTCAGCCGCTCGACCATCTGCTTGCCGTACGCGTAGGACTTCTCGCGGTGCACGATCGTGCTGAACGCGTCGACCGGCTCGCCGTGCAGCAGCACGTCGACGCGCACGAGGTCGGCTTCCTGGTACCCCCACGGCTCGTAGTCGAGGCTCGCGAACCCGCGCGTGCCCGACTTGAGCTGGTCGAAGAAGTCGAAGACGATCTCGGCCATCGGCAGCACGTAGTGCACCTCGACCCGCTCGGGGGTCAGGTAGCTCATGTCGACGAGCTCGCCTCGGCGCTCCTGGCTCAGGCCGAGCACCGCGCCCAGGTAGTCCGAGGGCGTGATGATCGTCGCGAACACGACCGGCTCCTCGGCCTTGTCGTAGTCCCCGCCCGGTGGCATCTCGGCGGGGTTGTGCACCGTGATCCGCTCCTCGCCCTTGAACACGTGGAACTCCACGTTGGGCGCGGTCGCGATCAGCTCCAGGTCGAACTCGCGCTCGAGGCGCTCCTTCACGATGTCCATGTGCAGCAAGCCGAGGAAGCCGCACCGGAACCCGAACCCGAGCGCGCGCGAGGTCTCGGGCTCGAAGTGCAGGGCGGCGTCGCTGAGCTTCAGCTTGTCGAGCGCGTCGCGAAGATCGGCGTAGTCGCTGCCGTCGGCGGGGAAGAGCCCCGACCACACCATGGGCTTGGGCTCGCGATATCCGGGAAGCGGCTCGGTCGCACCATGCTTGCCTGCGAGCGTGATCGTGTCGCCGACCTTGGCCTGGTGCACGTCCTTCAGGCCCGTGACGAGGTAGCCGACCTCCCCAGGGCCGAGCTCGGGCACCGGCGTGGGCTCGGGCGCGTTCACGCCCGTCTCCTCGGCCTCGCTCTCGACGCGGGTCGCGAACATGCGGATGCGCGCCCGCGAGGCCAGAACCCCCTGCTGCACCCTCACGTACGTGATCACGCCCCGGTAGGGGTCGAACATGGAATCGAAGATCAGGGCCTGCAGCGGCGCGGCCGGATCGCCGCCGGGCGGCGGCACCCGCTCGATCACCGCGGCGAGCAGCGCGTCGACCCCTTCGCCCGACTTCGCGCTGATGTGCAGGATGTCGGCGGGGTCGCAGTCGAGCAGGTTCGCGAGCTCCTTCGTGCGCTGCTCGGGCTCGGCCGCCGGCAGGTCGATCTTGTTCAACGCCGGCACGATGACGAGTCCGGCGTCGCGCGCCAGGTGGAAGTTCGCGAGCGTCTGCGCCTCGAGACCTTGGGCGGCGTCGACGAGCAACACGGCGCCCTCACAAGCTTCCAGGGATCGCGACACCTCGTAGGTGAAGTCGACGTGACCGGGCGTGTCGATCAGGTTGAGCTCGTAGCCCTCGTGCGCGAGCCGCACGGACTGCGCCTTGATCGTGATGCCCCGCTCCCGCTCGAGGTCCATCTTGTCGAGGTACTGGGCGCGCATGTCACGGCCGGCGACTGTGTGCGTCACCTCGAGCAGGCGGTCGGCCAGGGTCGACTTGCCGTGGTCGATGTGCGCCACGATGCAGAAGTTGCGGATGCGGGAGGTGTCGGTCGTCACGGCTCACCCATGGTACGGGCGGGGTGGAGCGCTGCTCGCAGCCGGACCGCTCGCCGCGGGCCGCTGGTACGCTGGGCGGCCGTTATGGCGAACATCAAGTCACAGATCAAGCGCAACAAGCAGAACGAGGTGCGCCGCGAGCGCAACAAGGCGGTGCGCTCGGCGTTGAAGACCTCGCAGAAGCGCGTGCAGGCCGCGATCGCCGAGGGCGACGCCGACGCCTCGTTGGAGCGAGCCCGCGAGGTGAGCCGGGCGCTCGACAAGGCGGCCAGCAAGGGCGTGGTGCACAAGCGCACGGCCGCGAGGCGCAAGAGTCGTTTGGCCAAGGCCGCGAACGCCGTCGGCTCCGCCGACTAGAACCCCGCCTTTCACTCGCCCCCGTACGGCCCCGGCTACGATGCTGATCATGGCGGCTGGGCTGCGGTGGTCTCCCTTCTGGGCCTACCTCACGATGGCAGGGTTCGCCGCGGCCGTGGTCGTCACCTTCACGCTG
>DASVGA010000400.1:0-10503 GCA_036379795.1 Actinomycetota bacterium
ACACCTCGACCGACGCCGAGAACGAGTCGTACGGATGGTGCACGAGGATGTCCCCTCGCCTGATCGCCGAGAAGATGTCGACCGGTCCGTCGGCCGACTGCAGCACCGGCGGCGTCACGGGCGTCCAGGGGTCGTCCTTCAGATCGGCGCGATCGAGCCCGGCGAAGAACCAGAGGTCGCCGATGGCCAGCAACCACTCCCCGACGTAGACCTGCGAGTCCTCGACGCCGAGCTCCCGCATCAGAAGCTGCCGCATCTCTTCGCTCATCGCCGGGTCGATCTCCAGTCGGATGGGCGTGGCGCCTCGCTGCCGGCGCTGCAGCACCGTCTCGATGGCTGCCAGCAGGTCGTCGGCCTCGTCCTCTTCGACCTCCACGTCGGCGTCCCTGGTCACCCTGAACACGTGCACCCCGACGATGTCCATACCGGGGAAGAGCTGGTCGAGGTGCGCGGCGATGACCTGCTCGAGGGGCACGAAGCGCTCGCCGTCGGGCAGATCCGTGAAGCGAGGCAGGAGGGGCGGGATCTTCACCCTCGCGAACCGGCGCTCCCCCGTCTTCGGATCGCGGATCACCGCGGCGAGGTTCAGCGAGAGGTTCGAGATGTACGGGAACGGATGCGACGGGTCGACCGACAGCGGTGTCAGCACCGGGAAGATCCGCTCCCGGAAGCGGGTGCCCAGCAGTTCTCGGTCGGCGGGGGCGAGCTGATCCCAGTGCGCGAGGCGGATGTGCTCCTTCTCGAGCGCGGGCAGCAGGTCGTTCACGACCAGCGCGTCGGCTCGTGCCTGCAGGGTCTGGACCCGCTCGCGGATCGCCGCGAGCTGCTCGTGCGGGGTCATGCCGTCGGGGGTGGTCGCGGCGACGCCGGCCTCGACCTGTTCCTCGAGCCCGGAGACCCTGATCTGGAAGAACTCATCGAGGTTCTGGCTGTAGATCGCCACGAACTTCACGCGCTCGAGCAGGGGTCGGCTGGGATCCTCGGCGAGCGCGAGGACCCGCGCCTCGAACTCGAGCCAGGAGAGCTCGCGGTTGATGAATCGCGGATCCGTCGCGGCGCCTGGACCGCTCAGTGCCTGCGTCTGCACGATGCCCCCATCAGTCCAGGAACCGGTAGCCGAGGCCCCGGACCGTGACGAGGTGCCGTGGGTCGTGCGGATCGTCCTCGATCTTCTGCCGCAGACGCTTCACGTGCACGTCGAGGGTCTTCGTGTCGCCCACGTAGTCGGCGCCCCAGACTTCCTCGATCAGGAACAGGCGGGTGAGCAGACGGTCCTTGCGGCGCAGGAAGGCTTCGAGCAGCTCGAATTCCTTCGGCGGGAAGGCGACGCTCTCGCCCCGGACCCGCACCTCGTGGCGCGACACGTCCATCTCGACGAGACCTCCTCGCAGCACGTCCTCGGCAGGTGCGATCTCGCTGGCCATGCTGGCTCGCCGCAGGTGTGCGCGCACCCGTGACACGAGCTCGCGCACCGAAAACGGCTTCGTCACGTAGTCGTCGGCACCGAGCTCGAGCCCCGTGACCTTGTCGGCCTCGGAGTCCTTGGCCGTGACCATGATGATCGGCACGTCGCTCTCGGCTCGGATCGTGCGGCAGACGTCGAGGCCGGAGATCTCGGGCAGCATCAGGTCGAGGATCACGAGCGACGGCTGCTCGGCGCGGAAGCGATCGAGCGCTCTCCGCCCGTCGGAGGCCACCGCCACCCGGAAGCCCTCGCGCTCGAGGTTGTACCGCACGGACTCGGCCAGCGATTCCTCGTCCTCGACGATCAGGATCGATGCAGGAAGGTCGGCCGCGGCGCCGCCGGCCGGGACCTGTGAGGCGTGTGCGTGCTCGTGCGCGGCATTCACTCGATCACCACGCCGTGCGACGCGTCGGTGAACTCGCGGAACTCTCCCGTGAGCAGGAACCCCACCTGTTCCGCGATGTCGACGGCGTTGTCGCCCACCCGTTCGAGCGCTCGAGCCGCCATGTTCATGTGGAGGCCCCAGTCGAGCTGCGAACGATCGTCGGCGAGCTTCAGGGCCTCGAGGTGGGTGTTGCGGTTCAGCCGGTCGACGGGGTCGTCCATCGTCGGGACCTTGAACGCGAGATCGAGGTCACGGCGACCGAACGACTCCATGGCCGTGCGAAGCATCGCGACCACGAGCGAGCCCATCTCCTCGAGCTGCTGACGCATCGTGGCGCTGCCTCGAGCGTCCTTCGTGCGCAGGTACATCTTCGCGACGTTGACGGCCTGGTCGCCGACCCGCTCGAGGTGCAGGTTGCAGTGCAGGATCGCCGAGATCAACCGCAGGTCCTGTGCGACGGGCGACTGCAGCGCGAGCATCTGCAGCACGCCGGAATCGATCTTCAAGTAGAGGTCATCGATCTCGTCGTCCGCGTCGATCACCTCCTGGGCCTTCTCGTCGTCGTGCTGCACGAGCGCGTCAACCGCACGCTGCACGGCCGTGGCCGCGAGCTCGCCCAGGCTGAGCAGCTCGAGCTCGGTCTTCTCGAGCTCCTCGTGGAAGGTCTCCCTCGTCATCCGAACCGCCCCGTGACGTAGTCCTGCGTTCGCTCGTCGCCCGGATTCGTGAAGATCGTCTCGGTGCGATCGAATTCCACGATCATGCCCGTGCGCGAGCCGTCGTCGTGCACCTCCACGGTGAAGAAGGCGGTGCGGTCCGAGACGCGGGCGGCCTGCTGCATGTTGTGGGTCACGATCACGATCGTGTAGTCGGCGACGAGCTCCTGCATCAGCTCTTCGATCTTCGCGGTCGCGATCGGGTCGAGCGCGGAGCACGGCTCGTCCATGAGGATCACGTCGGGCTTGGTGGCGATGGCCCGCGCGATACACAGGCGCTGCTGCTGGCCGCCCGACAGGGCCAGACCCGACTCTTTGAGCTTGTCCTTAACCTCGTCCCACAGCGCCGCCTTACGCAGGCTCTCCTCGACCAGGTCGTCCATGTTGCCCTTGAACCCCGCGATCTTGGGCCCGAAGGCGATGTTGTCGTAGATCGACTTCGGGAACGGGTTGGGCTTCTGGAAGACCATGCCGATGCGCCGGCGCACCTCGACCGGGTCGACCCGCTCGTCGTAGAGGTCGACACCGTGGTACAGCAGGGTGCCCTCGACGCGTGCGCCTTCGATCAGGTCGTTCATGCGGTTCAGGCACCGCAGGAACGTGGTCTTGCCGCACCCGGACGGACCGATCAGCGCGGTGATCTCGTTCTCCAGGATCGGAAGGCTGATGTCGCGGATCGCTCGGAACGATCCGTAGTACACGGCGAGGTCCGAGGTCGAGAACACGACCTCGCGGGTCGCATCCTCCCGTTCGCTCACGTTCGACGGTTTCGCCATGATCCTCGGCACATCTTCGGCGACGGATGCCACCGGCGTCAGGTCGGTCGTGTCCATCGGTTCACCACTTTCGGTCATATCGGTTCCTCAGCAGGATCGCCGCGAGGTTCACGACGAGGATGATCGCCAGCAGCACGACGATCGCGGCAGCCGTGTTCTCCCTCCACCCGTCGCCCGCCAGCCGCGACCAGGAGAAGATCTGCGTCGGCAACGCGGTGTAGGAACCCTGCAGGATCTCGAGCGGGGAACGGCCTGCGGGACTCGAGAGATAGCCGGTCACGGAGCCGACGAGCAGCAGTGGGGCGGTCTCGCCGAAGGCACGGGCGAGCGACAGGATCGTGCCGGTGAAGATGCCGGGGGCCGCATAGGGGAGAACGTGGCTGCGCACGACCTCCCAGCGCGTGGCGCCGACCCCGTAGGCGGCTTCACGGATGCTCGTGGGCACCGAGCGCAGCGCTTCCATCGTGATCAGGATGATGATCGGCAGCGCGAGCACCGCCAGCGTCATGCCGCCCGAGATGATGCTGCGGCCGAAGTTGTCCGGACCCGTGATCGCCCGCAGCGTCTCGACGAACACCACGAGCCCGAGGATGCCGTAGACGATCGACGGCACGCCGGCGAGGTTGCGGATGTTCGTCGTCAGCAGCCGGTTGAGGCTGGTGTCGCGCGCGTACTCCTGCAGGTAGATCGCCGCGGAGATCCCCAATGGCAGCGCCACGACGGCCACGAACCCGATGAGGATCAACGACCCGACGATGCCCTGGCGCACGCCCGTTCTGCTGTCGAGCTGCGAGACGTTGCTGTTCACGAAGTCGCCGAGCCGTGTGGAGAGCACCGGCCAGGCGTCGATGAACACGCTGGCGAGCAACACGATGAGGATCGCGAGCGCGAGCAGCAACGACAGCAGCAGGGCCGCCTGGAACAGGCGTCCAGTGAGGTCGCGCTTGCTGCCTCGCAGCGCGAGCTCCACGGTGGTGCGGACCTGGCTGGTGGGAGCGATGGTCGCCATCAGTACTCCCTGCGCACACGCCGCACGAACCGTTCGGACAGAAGATTCAGTCCGAGCGTGAAGACGAACAAGAGGAGCCCGACGAAGTAGAGCGAGTCGAACGGGTTGAGCCCGGCAGCCCCCTTGACCTGGTCCGAGCCGATCGCGAGCGATGCGATCGCTCCCGTCATCGTCTGACCGGGTTCCAGGGGGTTCAGGTGCCGCGTGGCGCCGCTCGTCGCGCCCGCGGCGATCGCCACGACCATCGTCTCCCCGAGGGCGCGGGAGAACCCCAGGATCAGCGAGGCCATGATGCCCGACACAGCCGCCGGGAAGACGACCCGCGTCGTGACGGTCCTGCGGCGAGCCCCGATGCCGTACGCCGCCTCGCGCAGCGCCCGCGGAACGGCGTACATGGCGTCCTCGGCGACAGAGGCCACCAAGGGGATCGTCAGGATCCCGACCCCGATGCCCGCCGCCATGATCGTGAACGGCGGCGAGGCGCCGAACAGGCCTTGCACGATCGTGGGATTGATCACCTGGAGCGCGAAGTACCCCAGCACGACGCTCGGGATGCCGGCGAGGGTCTCGATGATCGGTTTCAACCGTCGACGGGCCTTCGGGCTCGCGTACTCCGAGAGGTACATCGCCGCACCGAGACCGAGCGGTGTCGCGATCATCATCGCGATCACGGAAACCTCGATGGTGCCGATGAAGATCGTGAGGATGTCGAACTCGCCGCGGCGAGGGAACCATCCGGTCGTCCAGAGCTGGCCGAGGTCGACATCGATGAGGAAGTTCACCGCTTGGCCGATCAGGGCGACGACGATCGCCAGGCTCACGACGAGCGAGATGCCAGCCGCGGACCCCATGATGGCGTGCACGAGGGATTCCTTGCGCCTGCGTCGTGGACTGCCCTGCAGTCGATCGATCGAAAGTGCCGGACCCTCCGTCGTCGTCGCCATGATCCGGGCTACCTTACCCTTCGCTTTCGAGACGGGAGAAAGGCCGAACGGCGGTGCCGTTCGGCCCTTCGACCGTGATCCCGGCCGGGGTCAGGACGCCGATCCCCAGGCAGAGCGGGTGGCCTCGATCCGATCGGACGGAAGGGCGATGTATCCGACCTGCTCCGCGAGACCTCCCGCAGCCATCGACTCGTCGCTCAGGTAAGAGTCGACGTAGGCAGCGACCTCGGGCTTGGCTGCCGCGTCGGCACTCACGTAGATGTACAGCGAACGAGACAAGGGGTACGAACCGTCTGAGATCGTCTCGGGCGACGGTGCGACACACCCCTCACCTCCGTCGACCTCGAGCTCCTTGACCGCGTCGCCGGCTTCCTCGGCGAAGGCGAAGCCCACGAAGCCGAGCGCGCTGGGTGAGCCCTCCATCGCGGTGATGATGACGTTGTCGTTCGGGGAGGCCTGGTAGTCCCTTCGCAACGTCGCAGCCGCATCCTCGGCCACCCCCTGCTCGAGTGCGATGTCCTCGAGGCCCGAGAGCTCGATGAAGGCGTCGTAGGTTCCGGACTCCTCTCCCGGCGCGGTGATCTCGAGCGGAGCATCGGGGAAGCCTCCGTTGCCGCCCACCTCCGTCGCCAGGGAGTTCGCGGCGCTCCAGGTGTCGAGACCGTCCGACTCGGGTCCGAACAACGCATAGAGGTCACCGTTGTTCAGGCATGTGACGCCCGTGTTCTCGGGATTCGTCATCACGGTGACGCCGTCGAGCGCGATCTCCAGCTCCATGTACTCGATGCCGTTCTTCTCGCACGCCTTGACCTCGTCGGCTTCGATCGGTCTGGAGGCGTCGGAGATGTCGGTCTTGCCCTCGCAGAACAGCTCGAACCCGTCGCCCGTGCCCGGACCGTCCACGGTGATGGCGACGTTGGGGTTCGTCTCGTTGAAGACCTCCGCCACGATCGATGAGATCGGCTCCACGGTGCTCGAACCGGAGATCGTGATCGACCCCTCGAGCTGGGTCGGCTCGGTACCGCCATCGCCGGGCGCGGGGTCGTCCCCACCGCCGCACGCTGCCGCGACGAGCGAGAGCGCGAGCAGACCCGCAACCAGGCAGACGTGCTTCCTGAACTTCATCATCGACCCCTCCTTGGGGATGTGGACATCGCTCGTGATGCTAGGCAGGGCTGGTGGACACCCGATTGCCCCAACGTGAACGCCGGATGAACGTCCACGTGGCGGATGGCCGCGAGGAGGCCCTCGGGCGGCCCCCACGAGGCATCCGGCAGACGTCGGGCGCATGAACGGAGAGCGAAGGGCTCCGATCGACGTGAACGCCCTGCGTACACTCTCCCCGCCCATGGACTCCGAGCCCATCGTGCTCGTGGCACTGTTGGTCGCCGTCGCGTGTGCGATCGGGGCGGTGGGGGCTGCGTTCACCGCTCGCAGGCGTCTCCGACACGCCGAAGACGAGGCGGCGCGGTCCGTGGAGGAGCTGGCGCGGCGCGAAGCCTCGACCCGCGAGGAACGCGCCGTGCAGGACCTCATCCTGCGATCCATGCAGGAGGGCGTGCTGTTGTTCGACGCCGCACACGACACGGCGTTCGCGAACGCCGCACTCGAGCGCCACCTCGGAGCCGAGCCGGCGTCGGTGAGCCAGCTCTACCCCGTCGACCTGCGGGAGGCGGTGAGGCGGGTGGCCGCCGAGGGCACCACGATCACGATGGAGATCGAGCGGACCCTGCCCGACCGCTGGCTCCGAGTCACCGCCACCCCGGCCGGAGAAGGGGCGGTGCTGCTGGTCGTCACCGATGTCACCGATGCCCGCCGGACCGATGCCGTACGCCGCGACTTCGTGGCCAACGCATCACACGAGCTGAAGACGCCCGCCGCGTCGATCCAGGCGGTCGCCGAGACGCTCCGGTCGGTGGTCGACACCGACCCCGAGGCCGCCCATCGCTTCGCCGCGCAGTTGGAACGGGAGGCCCTGCGGCTCTCACGGATCGTCGCAGACCTGCTCGACCTCTCCCGGCTGGAAACGGGGAGCGAGCTCGAGGACCGCGTGCGGCTCGACGCGCTGGTCCGAGAGGAGGTCGAGCGTTCCAACGACCGCGCGCGCGAAGGGGGCGTGAGCCTGTCGGTCGACGCGCCGAACTCGGTCACGGTCACGGGGTCTGCACGCGACCTCTCGTTGCTCGTTCGCAACCTGATCGACAACGCGATCCGATACACGAAGCCTGGTGGGTCGGTCGAAGTCTCGGTCACGCACGCACCGGGCACGGGGATCTCGCTCGTCGTCCGCGACACCGGGGTCGGCATCCCCAGACGTGAGCTCGACCGCATCTTCGAGCGCTTCTACCGCGTCGACCGTGCACGGTCGCGCGAGACCGGCGGCACCGGGCTCGGGCTGGCGATCGTTCGCCACGTCGCCGAGAACCACGGCGGCTCGGTCGAGGTCCGGAGCGAGCTGGGCGCCGGCTCCAGCTTCACGGTGCACCTGCCTGCCCTCGCGTGACCGCGCCAGTGCCCGACCGGACGACCGCGATGGCGTGAGTGTTTCGGGGGACCGGTCGACCCGCCGTATGCTGCGCCCGCCATGACCACCCTCTTCCTCGTGCGGCACGGGCTGACCGCTCACACCGGGCGGACCCTGTACGGGCAGACCCCAGGCATCGACCTCGACGGCCGAGGACGTGCGCAGGCGGAGCGGCTCGCCGAGCGGCTCGCGCCGGTGCGACCGACCGCGATCTACTCGAGCCCCCTCGAGCGGTGCGTGCAGACGGTGCAGCCCCTGGCCGGAGCGTGCAGGCTTCCGATCGTCGAGCACGAGGCGCTGATCGAGATGCACGCGGGATCGTGGACCGGCCGGCCCCTCGCGCGCCTGCGCACGTTGAAGGCGTGGGGCGAGGTGCAGCGCAGGCCTGCCGATTTCCGGTTCCCCGGGCACGGGGAGAGCTTCGCGGAAGCGCGCGACCGCGCCGTGGCCGAGGTGCATCGCATCGCGCGTCGTCACCGGCGTGGACGGGTCGTGGTGGCGACGCACGGCGACATCCTTCGGATCCTGCTGGCGGACCTCGCCGGCGCGCCGCTCGACCGCTTCCAGCGCATCGTCGTCGATACGGCCTCGGTCTCGGTCGTCACGATCGACCGGGCGGATCATGTGCGTGTGCACCTCGTGAACGACACGGGCGACCTCGGCCGGTTCACGCCGGGCGGCGGAACGCCCGTGTGGGAAGCGGCGGCGCGACGGCCCGGCCGAGGCGGTCAGCGCAGCGGAACGAACCTGCGAGGATAGGCCGCATGGACCTCGGCCCCGTCGACCGCATCACCGCCGGCACGATCGGCGAGCCCGGTTCGCGCACCTTCTTCCTGCAGGCTCGTGCAGCGGGTGAGGTCGTGACGATCGTGGTGGAGAAGCAGCAGGTGCAGCTGCTCGCCGCCTCGATCCTCGAGCTGCTCGCCGACCTCGAACTCGAGACCGGCGTGGGTCCGAGCGAGGCAGAGCTCCACCTCGAGGAGCCCGTCGATCCCCGGTGGCGCGCCGGGAAGCTCTCGATCGGCTACGACCACGACCGCGAGCTGTTCGTGCTCGAGATCGAGGAGCTCGTGCCCGGCGAGGACGACGAGAGCGCCCCCCCGCCCGGGATGGAGCACGAGGTCGTGCAGCTCGCCGCGACGAGGGAGCAGATGTTCGCGCTGTCCCGTCACAGCGCCGCCGTGGTGGATCAAGGCCGCCCGACGTGCCAGTTCTGCGGGAACCCGATCGATGCGGAAGGACACGCGTGTCCCGCGATGAACGGCCACTCGAAGCGGGACTGACGCCTCCCTCGGAGCCTGCCGACGAGGCCGTGGCGGCGATCGCCACGTCACCCCTCGAGATGCTCGGCCTGCTGCCGAACTCGTCCAACTACACGTTCCTCGTGCGGGCCGATGCACCGAGCGGGCCTGTGCTCGCCGTCTACAAGCCGCACCGCGGCGAGAGCCCCCTCTGGGACTTCGACGAGGGCTCGCTCGGCCGCCGGGAGGTCGCGGCGTTCGTGATCGCCGACGCGCTCGGCTGGCCCAACGTGCCTCCGACGCTGCTGCGCGACGGCCCGGAAGGGCCGGGCTCGGTGCAGCTGTTCGTGCCGTTCGAGCCGCGCGAGCACTACTTCACGCTGCAACAGCGCTTCGCCGAGGAATTCCGTGCGATCGCCGCCTTCGACCTGATCGTGAACAACGCCGACCGCAAGGGCGGGCACTGCCTGCTGGGCGAGGACGGCCGCGTATGGGCGATCGACCACGGCGTGTGCTTCCACGCCGAGCCGAAGCTGCGCACCGTGATCTGGGAGTACATCGGGGAACCGATCCCGGGCCACCTCGTCGACGCCGTCGCCGCGCTCCGCGAGCGCCTCGGAGAGGGAGCGCCACTCAGGCGCACCCTCGAGGACCTGCTCGACAGCGCCGAGATCGTTGCCCTCGTGCGCCGTCTCGACGCGATCGTCGCGAGCCCAGTCTTCCCGCCGCCGAGCGGGGATCGGCCATACCCCTGGCCTCCGGTGTGATCGAGCCGGCGCCGGGCTTCGAGCTCACGACGGTGGCGACGCCCCTGGGTGACCTCGCGATCGCCTGCTCCCCCGCGGGGGTCGTGGCCACGGCGTTCGTGAGCGACGAGCCCGATGACGCGCAGCGATTCCCGTCGGCCCGCGCCGACCTCTCCGCGCCCGACCGACGCACCGCGCGGGCCCTCACGCGCACGGCCCGGCGCGAGGTGGCGGCCTACTTCGACGGCATGCTCCGCACGTTCACCGTCGCGGCCGATCTCGGACTCGTCACCGGAGCCTTCCCCCGCCGGGTGCTCGAGGTGGTCACCACGATCCCCTACGGAGAGCTCTGGACCTACGGCGACGTGGCGGGCATGGCGGGCAGCCCTCGTGCCGCTCGAGCAGCAGGAAGCGCGCTCGCGGCCTGCCCGATCGAGCTGTTCGTGCCGTGTCACCGCGTCGTGCACGCCGGCGGCACCATCGGTGGTTACGGTCGTCACGACGAGCGCAAGCGCTGGCTGCTGGGGCTCGAGGGCGCTCTGGACCCCTGATCGGGGGGGCGCGGTCGTTCCCGCACGCATGCGAGAGGATGGATGCATGACCCGACGCATCGCGCGCACGCTGGTGGTGACCGCGCTGGCCGCATCCGCGTGCACCGGCGACACGGCCTCGGAACCAGCCGCCACGACCGGCGAGA
>DASVGA010000401.1:0-2235 GCA_036379795.1 Actinomycetota bacterium
CCGGACCTCGACTCCCTGCTGGCGGATCTCGCCGACGGCTGGCTCCGCGACGATGCCTCGACCGTCGTTCTGACCCGGGGTCAGCGGAGTTCCACGCCTGTCATTCCGATACACTGGTCCGTCGCGAGGCGTCTCCGCTACGGCGACAGCCTCGTGATCGCGTTCCGGCCGACTAGCAGGCCTCGAAGCATGGAGGATCCATGGGTCTGACCGCCCTGTGTCCGGGGACGTTCGACCCCGTCACCAATGGCCATCTCGACATCATCGAGCGTGCGAGCCAGACGTTCGAGACCGTCGTGGTGGCGGTGCTCGAGAACCCGGCGAAACAACCGGTGTTCTCGATCGACGAGCGTGTGGCCATGCTCGAGAAGGCCTGTGCCGGCATGTCGCACGTCGAGGTGGCGGCCTTCGAGGGCCTGCTCGTCGACTTCGCCCGTCGCCGCGGCGATGCGGTGATCGTGAAGGGCCTGCGGGCCGTCTCCGACTACGAGTTCGAGATCCAGATGGCGCAGATGAACCACCGCCTCGGTGACATCGAGACCCTCTTCATGCCCACGAATCCGTCCTGGTCCTTCCTGTCGAGCTCGCTCGTGAAGGAAGTCGCTCGCTTCGGCGGCAACGTCGAGGGTCTCGTGCCCGACGAGGTGCGCACGCAGCTGCTCGCCCGCGTCGCGTCGCCGGGGGGGCGCTGATGGACATCACGACGCGGCTCACCCATCTCGACGAGATGGTCCGCGAGGCCAAGGCGATGCCGCTGTCGTCGTCGGTGCTCGTCAACCGCGACGAGGTGCTCGATCTGATCGGCGAGATGCAGGGATCGCTCCCGGCCGAGATCGAGCAGGCTCGATGGATCGTGAAGGATCGTGAGGACCTGCTCGCGAAGGCCCGGGCAGAGGCCGTGGCCATCGTGGAGCAAGCCCGAGCCGAGCAGCTCGGACTGGCCCGACAGCAGGAAGTCGTGGCCCGCGCCGCGGAGGAGGCCGAGCGCTTGCTCGCCGAGGCGAGCGAGCAGGCGCGAACGATGCGGCGCGAGGCCGAAGAGTACGTCGACGGCAAGCTCGCCCAGTTCGAGGTCGCGCTCCGCCGTACCCTCGAGGATTCCCAAGCATCGGTGCGGGCGCTCGCCAAGACCCTCGATCAGGTCGAGATCGGTCGGGAGAAGCTCCGCACGCCGGGGACCGCCGCCGCCCAGGAGTTCGGAGAGCCCGAGCCGCACGGGGGCGACTTCGACGGCCGATCGGCACGAGGCGAGACGCCCCTGTACGACGAGGAGCAGCGATGATCGCGCCGATCGACGTGCGCGACCTGCTTGGCCACGCCGGAGCATCGAGGCCCGCCCTGGCCGAGTGGCAGATCGAGGGGCTCGGCACCGAGCTCGCGAGGGTTCCCGACGACGTGCCCGTCGCCGCCGACCTGCTGTTGGAGTCGCTCGTCGAGGGCATCTTGGTCTCGGGCACCCTCGAAGGGATGCTGTCCCTTCGCTGTGCGCGCTGCATCGTCGAGTTCGAGCGTCCGTTCGCGGTCGACGTGTCCGAGATGTTCGTGCCCGCGCCCGAGGAGGACACCGACGACTACCCGCTCGACGTCGAACGCGGGGAGCTCGCCCTCGACCAGATGGTGCGCGACGCCCTCGGCGTCGAGCTGCCGTTCTCGCCGCTGTGCCGGCCCGACTGCCAAGGACTCTGCCCGGTGTGCGGGGGCGATCGCAACCTCGATGAGTGTCCAGGCCATGCCGAGGTCGACCCACGATGGGCGGCGCTGGAGCAGCTCGTGCCCACGCTCGAGGAACACCGACCGGCTTGACCACGAGCACGACGACCGACCGAAGGAGCGAACATCGATGGCGGTACCCAAGAAGAAGCAGAGCAAGTCGCGCGGCGACAAGCGCGCCGCGAACTGGAAGGCCACGGCCCCGGCCTACGCGGAATGCCCACAGTGCAAGCAGCCCAAGCTTTCCCATCGGGTCTGCGGCAACTGCGGATACTACGCCGGCCGGCAGGCGGTCGAGGTCGAGTAGCCCTCGTGGCCGACGCGCAGGCCGGCCCCCGGGCTGAGGCCGGGGCGACCCCGCCCCTGGAGACGCTCGACCGGGCGATCGGCGTGACCTTCCACGACCCGGCGTTGCGCGAGATGGCGCTCACGCATCGCTCGTTCGCCTTCGAGCGCGGGCTCGTCGTCACGAACGAGCGACTCGAGTTCCTGGGCGATTCGGTGCTCGGCCTCGTCGTCACCGAC
>DASVGA010000402.1:0-3852 GCA_036379795.1 Actinomycetota bacterium
CGAGGCGTTCCGGCGATACGTGCTGCGGGAGCTGCGCCTACGCGGGCCGCTGCGGGCTCGCGACTTCGAGGATCGGGTCGCCGAAGGGTGGCATACCGGGGGCTGGAACGACGACGGACGAAACGTCGCGATGATGCTCGACCTGCTCTGGTCGAAGGGCGAGGTCATGATCGTCGGCCGCGACGGGCAGCAGCGCCTCTGGGACCTCGCGTCACGGAGCCTTCCGCTCGCGGGCGTGAGGAGCCCGGCGAGAGCGGTGGCGCGCGAGGTCTTGGACCGCCAGCTCAAGGCTCGAGGCGTCGCGTCGCCTCGCCAGTTCGGCTGGCTGTTCGACGGACGTCCCGACGGCTGGCAGCGGGCGCTCACCGAGCTCGAGCGCGAGGGCGTCGCGGTGCCGGTGCGGATCGATGGCATCACCAAGGGCGACTGGTTCGCGCACGCCGAGCTGCTCGATCGCCCCTGGAAGCGGCGCACCGTCGTGCTCTCGCCGTTCGACGATCTCGTGAGCGACCGCGACCACACGGAGGCACTGTTCGACTTCCACTTCCGGATCGAGATCTACGTGCCGAAGGCGCAGCGCCGGTGGGGGTACTTCGTGCTGCCCATCCTGCGCGGCGACCGTCTGATCGGACGCGTCGACCCCCGCTTCGACCGAACGACGGGTGTGCTGCACGTGAACGCGGTGCACGCCGAGCCGGGCACGAGGACGAGCGACGGCGCCGCCGCGGGTCGCGCGATGCGCGAGCTCGCAGGCTGGCTCGGAGCGCGCGACATCAGGTTCGATGGCCCGCGGCCGAGCGCCTGGAGGGCGGGCCTCGACCGGTAGTTGGTCAGAGTGGTTTCGGTCAGTGGCGGGTCTTGAGGCCGGTGAGGAGCATCTCGCAGATCGACGAGGTGACCCCGCTGATCGTGCGCTGCACGGGCTGGAACGTGAACGTTCCCGCGTCGTAGACGCCAACCGCGCGTACCGTGCCGGTGAACCGCAACAGCTCGGCGGTGCCGGAGAGGTTCCCGTCGTCGAACCACACTCCCGTGCCCCGGTGCACGTACGAGTAGGTGCCGTCGCTACGGCGGGTGATCGTGACGGTGCCGAGGCTCTCCATCACGACCTGGTGACCCTCGCTCCGCGCGAACAGCGTGAGCTGGCGTCCGGAGATCGTGCGCGTGAGCAGCGTTCGTGCGTCGTCGTACGTGCTCCGGGCGGTCTGCTCCGAGCGGTCGGTCGCCGTCACCTCGAACGGACACGCCTTCTCGATCGGGGCTTCGATGCGGCGAGGCACGATCTCGGTGATGGTGGTCGTCGCCCACGAGGGCGTCACGAGCGCCACGGTCGCGATCGTCGCGATGGCGCCGAGCAGGAAGCGTCGCATGCGGGGGGACTCCTTCGTTCTCGTCGTGGTTCGGGGGCGTCGCGCCGAGCTGTCGGCGACAGGGCATCTTCTCACGCCTCAGGCGCTGGTGGAACGCCTCGAGCGGAAGCAGCTGGGCTCGGCCGGCTGGCCTCCTCGACCTCATCCGACCCCATTAGACTGCGCCCACGATGGCGGAGCCGGTGGTGGGCGTGATCATGGGGTCGCGCAGCGACTGGGACACGATGCGTCACGCCGTGGAGACGCTCGACGAGCTCGGGGTGCCCTGCGAGACGAAGGTCGTGAGTGCCCACCGCACGCCGGACCTGCTCTTCGAGTACGCCTCCAGCGCAGCGGATCGCGGGCTCACGGTCATCATCGCCGGAGCGGGCGGCGCGGCGCACCTGCCGGGCATGACCGCCGCGAAGACGCACCTGCCGGTGTTCGGTGTGCCGGTCGAGTCCCACGCGCTCAAGGGCATGGATTCGCTGCTCTCTATCGTGCAGATGCCGGCCGGGGTACCGGTGGGCACGGTCGCGATCGGGCGAGCCGGCGCAGTGAACGCCGCGCTGCTGGCCGCATCGGTGATCGCGCTCGGCGACGACGGCGTGCGCGAGCGCCTGGTGGCCTTCCGCGAGTCGCAGTCGGCGAACGTGCTCGATCACCCCGACCCAACGGAGTGAGACCGTGGGCGTGACCAGCGTCGGCATCATCGGGGGCGGTCAGCTCGGCCGCATGCTGGCCCTCGCCGGGCACGAGCTCGGCATCGGGTGCACGACCTTGGACCCGACGCCGGCGTCGCCGGCCGCCGCGGTGGCCCCGGCGATCGTCGGTGCCTACGACGATCTCGCCGCGCTCGGCGAGCTCGCCGCCCTCGCCGACGTGATCACCTACGAGTTCGAGAACGTGCCGGTCGAGGCTGCACGGTTCGCCGAGGGACTCGTTCCCGTCTTACCACCCCCGGCCGCTCTCGAGGCGGCGCAGGACCGGCTCGCCGAGAAGGAGCTGTTCACGCGGACGGGCCTGGCGGTGCCCCCCTATGCGCCGGTGGATTCGCCGGAGTCGCTCACCGAGGCGTTGACGACGGTCGGCACCCCGGCGGTGCTCAAGACCCGCCGGCTCGGATACGACGGCAAGGGCCAGGCGGTGATCCACGATCCGCTGCTCGCGCTCGACGCCTGGCGCTCGCTCGGCGAGGTCCCGTGCCTGCTCGAGGCGTTCGTCGAGTTCGACCGTGAGCTCTCGATCGTGGCGGCGCGGGGGAGCGACGGAGCCACGGTCGCGTATCCGCTCGTCGAGAACCACCATCGCGACGGCATCCTGCGACTCACACGCGCGCCGGCGCCGGACATCGACCCGTCGATGCAACGAGCCGCTGAGGAACGTGCGCAGGCCGCCATGGGCGAGCTCGCGTACGTGGGCGTCCTCGCGATCGAGCTGTTCGAGGTCGCCGGGTCGCTGCTCGGAAACGAGATGGCACCCCGGGTGCACAACTCGGGTCACTGGACGATCGAGGGAGCCGAGACGTCGCAGTTCGAGAACCATCTGCGTGCCGTGTGCGGGCTTCCCCTCGGGGCGGCTTCACCGGTCGGGGTGAGTGCGATGGTGAACCTGATCGGTCAGATGCCCGACGCCGCCGCCGTGATGGCGGTGCCCGGGGCGCACCTGCACGACTACGGCAAGGAAGCGCGTCCCGGCCGCAAGCTCGGCCATGTAACGGTCACGGCCGCCGACGAGGCGGAGCTGCGTGATCGCCTCGCCGAGGTGACGAGGCTCGTCGACGGGTCGTGAACCGTTTGGGCAGCCATCGACGTGGGCAGGGAACGGTCATGTCGACGATCGTGGGGGCCGCCCGCAGGCTGAGCGAGGCCGACGGCACCAGCCACGTGCGCGCCCTCGCGTATCAGTCCGCCTTCGTGCTGATGTCGGGGTTCGTGGGCCTCGTCGGCCTCGCGAGCCTCCTCGATTGGGAACAGCTCCGAACGATCGTGCAGGAGATGGCGCTACGGGTGACCCCTGGCTCATCGGGCCGTCTCCTGCAGGAAGCCGCCCGCCAGGGCTCCGGCGGAGGGGCGACCGCAGCCGTGACCGGTCTCGGCGCCGCGCTCGTGTCGGGCACGCTCGCGATGGCCCAGATCGAGCGTTCCGCGCATCGTCTCCACGACATCTCGGTCGACCCGCCCGCCGTGCGTCGATACGGTCGCGCCCTCGTGCTCGCCGTCACTGCCGGACTCGCGTTGGTCACCGGAGGCGTCATGATCGGAGGGGGGCGCTCGATCGCGACCGGATTCGGCTGGCAAGGCTCCGCGGCCACGGTGTGGGAGGTCGCACGCTGGCCGATCGGGTTCGCGCTCGCCGGAGCAGCGATCGCCGTGATCTTCCGGGTGGTGTCGCCTGGGCGGCCGCCCGCTTTCGATCTGGGCGCAGGCGTGCTCACCTCGCTCTTGATGTGGGCGGTGTTCACCGCCCTTCTCGGCGCCTACCTGGCGGTGAGCGCGGACTC
>DASVGA010000403.1:0-4209 GCA_036379795.1 Actinomycetota bacterium
GACGGCACCCCCGACGATGTGATCGAGCGGCGCATCGCGAGGAGCGACGCGGTGCTCGGATCGGCGCCCGCGCTCATCGTGCCGTGGCTCACGCTCGCCGGCTCGCACACGTACGCCGACGCCGAGCGGGCGAACGCCGAGCGTGACATGTTCCTGCTCTCCGGCGGGGCCGCGATCCAGAACCTGCTGCTCGGCCTCTCTGCGCAGGGCCTCGCGAGCGCCTGGATCAGCTCGTCGATCTTCTGCCGCGAGGAGGCCCGCGACGCGCTCGGCATGGGCGAGGAGTGGCTCGCCCTCGGCACCGTCGCGTGCGGCCCGATGCCCGAAGGCGAGGCCCGGAGGCCCCGCCCCGCGATCGATCTGGATCCATTCCTCGACGAGCGCTGAATGTCGAGGAGCCGAACGCCGACGCCGGTTACGCCAGCACGCCCCTGACGAAGTAGAAGAGGAACCCGGCCGTCACGAGGTACATCAGCGGATGGACCTCCGAGAACTTGCCCTGCATCACCTTGATCGCCGTGTAGGCGATGAACCCGGCTCCGACCCCGTTCGTGATCGAGTACGTGAACGGCATGAGCCCGATCGTCAGCAGCGCCGGGATCCCGATCGACGGATCGCGCCAGTCGATCTCCCCGACCGCCTGCATCATGAAGTAGCCCACGATGATCAGCACCGGCGCCGTGGCCTCGGGAGGGATCACACCGGCGAGCGGAGAGATGAACAGGCAGAGCAGGAACAGCCCGCCGACGGTGACCGCCGTGAGCCCCGTGCGCCCGCCTTCCCCGATGCCGGCGGCGCTCTCGATGAACGTGGTGTTCGACGACGACGAGGCCGCACCACCGGCCGCGGCCGCGACCGAGTCGACGAGCAGCACTCGGTTCATCGCCGGCAGGGTGCCGTCGTCGTCGAGCAAGCCGGCTTCCTCACCGAGGGCGACGGCGGTGCCCATCGTGTCGAAGAAGTCCGAGAGCATCACCGCGAACACCGGCACGAGCGCCGAGATGAACCCGAGCGTGGAGAAGAACGAGAACGAGAAGTCGCCCACGAGAGAGAAGTCGGGCGTCGACACGACGTCGTCGGGGATCGTCGCGATGCCGGTCGTTCCCCAGATGGCTCCGTCGCCCCAGATCTCGTTGATCGCGATCGCGAGCACCGTGCTCGCGACGATGCTCAGCAGCAGACCCCCTCGCACGTTGCGCACCACGAGGATCGATGCAACCGCGAGTCCGGCGGCGAACACCAGCATCGGTAAGGAACGGAAGTCGGTCGTGAGGGTGATCAACGTGGCCTCGCTGTCGACGACGATGCCCGCGTTCACCAGGCCGATGATCATCAGGAACAGCCCGATGCCGATGCCGATCGCCCGCTTCAGGTCCATGGGGATCGCGTTCAGCACCGCCGAGCGGAAGCCGGTGAGCACGAGCACCGCGATGATCAGGCCTTCGACGACGACCACCCCCATCGCCTCCGGCCAGCTGAGCCCGAGCTGCGCGACGAGCGTGAACGCGACGAACCCGTTCAGCCCGAGCCCGGCCGCGAGGGCGAAGGGAACGTTCGCGTAGACGCCCATCGCGATCGTCATGACGCCGGCCACGAGCGCCGTCACGGTGAGAACGGCCGGGAACGGCAGCGTGACCCCGGCGGAGTCGGCGACCGCACCCAGGATGGCCGGGTTCAGGAACAGGATGTAGGCCATCGTGAGCCAGGTCGCCACGCCCGCGACGATCTCGGTGCGCACGGTCGATCCACGCTCGGAGATCCTGAAGAACCGGTCCAGCCCCGATGCCGGCTGCACGGCGGTGTCGGTCCGCGCCATCGCCCCCCCTCCCCCCGGCAGCGCGCACGCCGCCGGAACACACCACGCCGATCGGGGAAGCCGACCCGGAGGATAGGAGCCGCTGGGACCCGCAGGCAAGCTGCTCCCGTGCGTCGGACGTTGGGTACCCTCTAGCCTCACCACGACGCCGAGCCGCACACGGAGGCGAGGCGAGGTAGGCGATGCGAAGGAAGGGAGATCCGCGAGCGTGTCCGACCGGTCCGACCAACGGCGTCCGACGAAGGCCGAGCGCAAGGAGCAGGCTCGCCTCGAACGCGAAGCGATCCAACGGCAGATGGCGGCCAGGAAGCGCACCCGAACGATCGGCCTCACCCTCGTCGCGCTCGCAGCCGTCGCGGTCATCGTGGCGGTGGTCGTGCTGCAGCCCGGCACCGCCGACGACTCGGGTCAACCGGCCCCCGCCGACCTGCTCGCCCAGGCCCCGGGCGCGGCCGACGCCGCGGGGTGCAGCGAGGTGCAGACGGTCGGTGAGTACGCCGGCGCCGACGCCGCGCACATCGAGGGCGACGAGCGGTTCCCCGATCTTCCCTCGCTCGACACCTACCCCAGCACGCCTCCGGCCTCGGGCCCGCACGTGGGTGCGGCCACGCTTCCGGCCGGGGTCTACGACACGCCGCCCGACATCGGACTCGCGATCCACTCCCTCGAGCACGGAGGCTCGATCGTCTGGTACTCGCCGGATGCGACGCAGGAGGAGGTCGACGCGATCACGGCCTTCTACAACCGGAGCGATCCGGTCGGCCAAGACCGGGTGATCGTGGCCCCGTACGAGTACGAGGGCCCCGGCGGGCGGCTTCCCGACGGCGTGCAGATGGCGTTGGTGGCTTGGCACCGTGTGCAGAGGTGCGCCACGCCGAGCCTCGAGGTGGCCTTCGATTTCACGAGCCAGTACTCGGCGCCGACCACGCTCGACCGCCCCTACGCCGGTGAGGCCCCCGAAGCCGGAGCCGTGATGTAGCGGTGACGAACAAGAACAAGCGGAAGAAGGCGCGCCGAACCTCCGCCCCGGTCGGGCCCACCGGCAGGCGCCCGCCTGCCGGGAGCGACGAGGCACGCCGGGAACGCAAGCAGATGGCGCGCGAGGCGCGGGCGGCGGCGCGCAAACGGGCCGCTCGCGACGCCTTCGTTCGGCGCGCCGCCGTGTTCAGCGTGGTCGGCCTCGTGGGGGCCGGGGTGTTCTTCTTCCTCACCCGAGCCGACGGTCCCGGCGAGATCCCGCAGGCCGCGAAGGACGCAGCGGTGGCTGCCGGCTGCACCGAGGTCACCCAGCCCGCCGGTGGCGACGCGCCCGCGGGTGTCCACGTGGACGAGGGCGTTCCGATCGAATACGCGCAGAAGCCCGCAACGTCGGGCGAGCACTACGGCGGGCAGGTGTTGCCGAGCACGCCGGACGCCTACGACGAGCCGATCCAGAGCGAGCCATCGGTGGTGCACTTCCTCGAGCACTCGGGCATCATGCTGTACTACCGGGCGTCGGGCGACGGCGCGGCCTCGCCAGAGGTGATCGACGCGTTGAAGGCCGTGTCGGCAGACCGGCGCATGACGGTGAGCGCCCCGTACGAGGGTCTGCCCCAAGGCCAGGCCGTGGCGCTCGCGGCCTGGGACCAGCTGCAGACCTGCCCCGCCGAGCTCACCGCCGCGCAGGCGACGACGATCGCGCAGGGATTCAGTGACGCGTTCGCATGCAGATCGAACGCTCCGGAGGCCAACGCCGGCGAGGAGTGCTGACCGGACACACGGCTACTCCACCCGGCACGGGCGCGACTTCGGGCAGACGATCGTGCCGCGCTCGAACCGCGCGAACGATCCGCCGCTGCCGTCGGGGCGCACGCGGCTCGTCGGGAAGCCGAGGCGACCGTCGGTACCCGACCGGGCCAGGTACTCGTCGAGCACCCGGCCCCACAGGGCGTGTGCGCCCGTGCCTGCCTTCGCCAGGATGCGCCCGCGTTCGAAGATCGCGCGACTCCCCGGCCCCGGGTTCACCGGCACGGTTCGTGAGGTGGGCATGCCGATCCTGCTCGAGGGGCCCCCGATGTCACGGTACTCGGCGTAGATGGCCCCCCGGAGCCACACCGTGACGCCGGCGCCCGCGTTGCGGAAGATCGCTCCCCGTTCGAAGCGCTGCCGGCTTCCCCCGGCGACGCTCTGGATCGAGGAAGCCGGGAGGCCCGGGCGGCACATCGCGTCGTCGTAGCGATCCCTGATGGGCCCCGTGATGTTGCGGTTCTCGTCGATCCAGATGCGCCCGTCCCACGCACCGATCGCCCAGCGAAGCTCGGATCCCGTGATCGACGCCGAGCCGTTGGAGCCCCGAACGGAGGCGGTGATGATGCGCCCCCCCGCCCCCCGCCGCACACGGGTGAAGCCGCGCA
>DASVGA010000404.1:0-2100 GCA_036379795.1 Actinomycetota bacterium
CAAGGAGGCTGCCTGTCCCGTCATCGCGATCCTCGATGCTGAAGACCCGGCGTTCATCCAGGAGGCGGCACAGATCGGCATCTTCGCTTACATCGCAGACGGCGACACTGCCACCGAACTGCGGAGCGCGATCGACATCGTGCTGCGGCGGTTCGCCGAATATCACGACCTCGAAGGTGCCTTCGGGCGCCGCGCGCTCACCGAGCGGGCGAAAGGCATCTTGATGGAGCGTCACGGCATCGACGAGCGAGAAGCGTTCGCCATGCTCCGCGAGCACTCTCGCCGGTCCAACCGCAAGGTCGTCGACATCGCCGAGGCCGTCGTTTCCAGCCATCGACTCTTGCCGAGCCCAGGCGGGACACGCGCGAGCGACGTGGCCGACGATCGCGTCTGATCGAGCGATATGCCCGCTTGCGCCGGCTCGGGGCTGCGGCGATGATGCGCCCCATGACCGACCATCGCTCGTGGTTCGCTTCCTACCCGCCGGACGTGCCGCGCTCGCTCGAGCCGTACCCGAGGGAGTCGGTGTTCGCGCTGCTGCAGAGCGCGGTGGCTGGTTTCCCCGACCGACCGGCGCTCGCGTTCTTCGGCGCGCATATGACCTACGTGAAGCTCCTCGCCGAGGTCGAGCGGTTCAGCGCCGTGCTCGCCGGGCTCGGCGTGCGACGGGGCGACCGGGTCGGCATGATCCTCCCCAACTGTCCGGAGTACGTGATCGCGTTCTTCGCCTGTCAGCGCCTCGGCGCCGTCGCGGTCGGCAACAACCCGCTCTACACCGAGCGTGAGCTGCAGCACCAGATCTCCGACTCGGGCGCCAAGGTCATGATCGTGCTCGACCAGATCTACCACCGGTTCGGGCAGGTGCGCGACGCCTCGGGTGTGCAGGAGGTCATCGCGGTCAGGCTCAACCACTACATGCCGGTGCCGATCAAGTGGCTGGCGCCGCTCAAGTTCAAGGCCGACGCGCGCAAGCACGGGACGCCGATGCCGTTCGTGTCTGCCGGGCACAAGGTGCGGTGGTGGGCCGACGTGATGAAGCAGGCAGGCCCCGCGCCCCCCGTCGCGACGATCGACGATCCGGGCGCAGAGGTCGCGGCGCTCGTCTACACGGGCGGCACGACCGGACTGTCGAAGGGGGCGATGCTCTCCCACTCGAACCTCGTCGCGAACGCCCGGCAGGCATCGGCGTGGCTGAACGTCGTGCGCCAGGGCGAGGACGGCATCGTCGCGGCCCTTCCCTTCTTCCACTCGTTCGGAACGCTCGTGATGGACTTCGCGATCACGAAGGCCGCGAAGCTGATCCTGCTTCCACGGTTCGAGATCGACATGGCGTTGAAGGCGATGTCGAAGGAGAAGCCGTCGCTGTTCCCGGGCGTGCCCCGCATGTACATCGCGCTGAACCAGGACCCGCGGACCCCCAAGCACGACCTCGCGTCGCTGAAGGCGTGCATCTCGGGGGCGGCGCCGCTTCCGATGGCGGTCGCGCAGCGCTTCGAGCAGATCACCGGCGGGGCGAGGGTCGTGGAGGGCTACGGGCTCACGGAGTGCTCACCGGTCACGCACGCGAACCCGCTCGTCGGCGAGCGCAAGGAAGGCTCGATCGGCCTGCCGCTCCCCGACACCGACGTTCGGTTGGTCGATCTCGACGAGCCCGACCGCGAGGTCGCTCAGGGCGAGCGCGGCGAGATGTGCATCAAGGGCCCGCAGGTGATGCTCGGCTACTGGCAGCGGCCCGACGAGAGTGCGCAGATGATCCGCAACGGGTGGCTGCACACCGGCGACGTCGCGATCATGGACGGGCAGGGCTACTTCTCGATCGTCGATCGCATCAAGGACATGATCCTGGTGTCGGGTTTCAACGTGTACCCGACCGAGGTCGAGGCCGTGCTGTACCAGCATCCGCAGATCCTGAAGTGTACGGTGGTGGGGCTTCCCGACGACACGACCGGCGAGCGCGTGAAGGCGTACGTCGTGCTGAAGCCCGGTGAGACGGCGACCCCCGACGAGATCGTCGCGTGGTGCCGTGCGCCGGACCAGGGGCTCACCGGCTACCGGGTACCCAAGGAGATCGAGCTGCGCGACGAGCTTCCCGAGACGCTG
>DASVGA010000405.1:0-2205 GCA_036379795.1 Actinomycetota bacterium
GCCAGGCCGATGTCGGCAGCCGAGCGGTACCCCCTCACGATCGTGATCTTGGTGCCGGCGAGCTGGTTGAGCGCCGCCGGCAGCATCGCGCCAGGCCCGGACGGCCCGATCGCACCCAGGAGGATCTCGCGCTCGCGCGCCGCCTCGATCACCGGCGCCTCGTTCGGCACCCCAGGGCTCTTCACGACGCAGGCGACCCCGTCGAGCAGCTCGACGCCGTCGCTCCGCAGATGCGCGTCGATGTCGTCCGGCACCTCGGGCGCACCCGAGTCGACCGCGATCACCTCGCCGTGCGCCCTCAGCATCCGAGCGGCGGCCGTGCCCGACCGCGCCAGCCCGACCACGAGGTACGGCCCCTCGGGAAGCGGCGGCCTCACGACCCCGGGATCGACGCCTGGTAGAGCGTGAACCCGACCGCGGCGCAGATCGCGGCGATGATCCAGAAGCGCAGGATTATCTTCGTCTCCGACCAGCCCGCCAGCTCGAAGTGGTGGTGGATCGGGGCCATCAGGAACACGCGCCTTCGGAAGCGCTGGAAGGCGAACACCTGGATCGCCACCGAGAGCGCCTCGATGACGAAGATCCCGCCGATCACGATCAGGAGGATCTCGGTCTTGGTCACCACCGCCAGCGCGGCGATCGCTCCGCCCAGCCCGAGCGAGCCGGTGTCCCCCATGAACACCGACGCGGGGAACGAGTTGAACCACAGGAACCCCACGCACGCGCCCACGAGGCACGCGCCCAGCAGCGCGAGATCCTGCTGGCCCCTGGTGATGAAGGTCATGACCGTGTAGGTGAGCAGGACGATCGCTGCGCACCCGGCGGCCAGGCCGTCGAGGCCGTCCGTGAGGTTCACGCCGTTCGTCGCGCCGGCGAGCACGAGGAAGATCAGCACCGGGTAGGCCAGCCCGAGCTCCACGCTGGCGTCGACCACGCGCAGATCGAGCGAGTCGCTCAGCCCCACCTTCTCCTTGACGGCGATCCACAGCCCGATCGCGGCGACGGCCTGCACGAGCAGCTTCGTCTTGCCCGAGACGCCCAGCGACCGCCGCCTCCGCAGCTTGATGATGTCGTCCACGAAGCCGAGCGCCGCCATCGCAAGCGCCGTTGCGAGCACGGCCAGGCTGCCGGCCCGGTACTCGGACAGGATCAGGAACGGCACGGCGATCGCGATGAAGATCGCGAGCCCGCCCACCGTCGGCGTGCCGGCCTTGCCGTGATGGCCGGCCGGTCCCTCCTCGCGGATCTGCTGGCCGAACTCCTTCAGGCGCAGGTAGTCGATGAACTTCGGCCCGAGGAACATGCAGATCAGAAGCGAGGCGGAGCCACCCATGACGATCTCGCCGAGCATCACGTGGCCACCCGTGACCGGAGGGCCTCGCGCGCGACGGTCTTGTCGTCGAACGGCTCCTTGCGTCCCTGCTCGAACTCCTGCCCCTGCTCGTGTCCCTTCCCGGCGATCACGACGACGTCACCCGGCTCCGCCTCCGCGATCGCGCGCCCGATCGCGCGGCGGCGGTCGGCGTCGCGCTCGGCGTCGGGGCCGGCGCCCTCCATCACCTGGTCGATGATCGCCTCGGGCCGCTCGCTCCTGGGGTTGTCCGAGGTCACCAGCACGCGGTCGGCGTACTCGCGCGCGGCGCGCCCCATCAGCGGCCGCTTCGTGGGGTCGCGGTCGCCCCCGGCGCCGAAGACCACGTGCAGCCGGCCGCGCGTGAGCTCGCGCGCGGTGCGCAGCACGTTCTCGAGCGAGTCGGGTGTGTGCGCGTAGTCGACGAGCACGCCGAAGTCCTGCCCCTCGTCCACCGGCTCGAAGCGCCCCGGCACGCGCTCGAAGCCCTCGAGTGAGATCTCGTCGACGCCCAGCGAGCGGACGGCGGCGATCGCCCCGATCACGTTCAGCACGTTGAAGAGGCCGGGCAGCGGCGACTCGACATCCACGGGCCCGTCCGGCGTCTCGAGCGTGAAGCGCGACCCGGCGAAGTCGAACTCGATCTCGCGCGCGCGGTAGTCGGCGTCGCGCTCGATCCCGAAGGTGGTGGCGTCGACCTCGGAGGCGATGCGGCGCCCGTGCTCGTCATCCACGTTCACGATCGAGCTGCCGGCTCCATCGAACAGCCTTCGCTTCGCGGCGTAGTACGCCTCCATCGTCTCGTGGAAGTCGAGGTGGTCCTGCGTGAGGTTCGTGAACACCTTGCAGGCGAA
>DASVGA010000406.1:0-3929 GCA_036379795.1 Actinomycetota bacterium
CACGACATCGGCAAGAACATCGTGGGCGTGGTGCTCGGCTGCAACAACTACCGGGTGATCGACCTCGGGGTCATGGCTCCAGCGGAGCTCATCCTCGACACCGCCGTCGCGGAGAAGGCCGACATCGTGGGTCTGTCCGGCCTCATCACCCCGTCGCTGACGGAGATGGTGAACGTCGCCACCGAGATGCAGCGCCGGGGCATGGACCTGCCCTTGCTGATCGGGGGCGCCACGACCTCACGCCAGCACACCTCGGTCAAGATCGCTCCCGCATACGAACATCCCGTCGTGCACGTCATCGACGCCTCGCGCGTCGTCGGGGTCGTCTCCGATCTCCTCGACGACGATCGCAAGGCTGTGCTCGACCGGAAGAACCGCGTCGACCAGGAGCGGCTTCGCGAGCTGCACGCCGAGCGCGAGCGCACGCCGCTGCTCCCCTACCGCAAGGCGCTCGCGAACCGCACACCGATCGACTGGCGCGCCGACGATGTGCCTCCGGCCCCGTTCACGGGGGTCCGCCAGGTCGAACCGTCGCTCACCGAGCTCCGCGAACTGATCGACTGGACCTTCTTCTTCACCGCCTGGGAGCTGAAGGGCCGCTACCCCCAGATCCTCGATCATCCCCGGCACGGCGGTGCGGCGCGCGAGCTCTTCGAGCACGGCAACGAACTGCTCGACCAGATCGTGCGCGATGGATCGATCGAGGCAAGAGGCGTGTACGGGTTCTGGCCGGCCCAGGCCGAAGGCGACGACATCGTGCTCGGCAACGGCCAGGTGTTCCCCATGCTGCGTCAGCAGGCCGATCACGGCCCGGACGACAATCGCCCGAACCGGTCGCTCGCCGACTACATCGCGCCTCACGAGAGCGGCCTCGCCGACCACCTCGGGGGCTTCGCGGTGACGGCGGGCATCGGCGCCGACGAGCTGGCGAAGGCCTACGAGGCCGATCTCGACGACTACCGCGCGATCATGGTGAAGGCGCTCGCGGACCGCCTCGCCGAGTCCTTCGCGGAGTGGCTGCATCGGGAGGTGCGCCGCGCGTGGTACGCCCCCGATGAATCGCTCTCAGGCGAGGACCTCGTCGGCGAGCGCTACCGCGGTATCCGGCCGGCATTCGGGTATCCGGCCTGTCCGGACCACACACCCAAGCGGCTCTTGTTCGATCTGCTCGGTGCCCGCGACCAGGGCATGGATCTCACGGCCTCGTACGCGATGACCCCGGGTGCGACCGTCGCCGGTCTCTACTTCGCCCACCCCGAAGCCCGGTACTTCAACGTCGGACGTCTCGGGAAGGATCAGGTCGAGGACTACGCACGGCGCAAGGGCCAGAGCCTCACCGAGACCGAGCGCTGGCTCGCCGAGAACCTCGCCTACGATCCCGTCTGACGCCGCGCGTCAGTGGAAGGAGCTGCCGCAGGCGCAGCCGCCTTGGGCGGCGGGGTTGTCGATCGTGAAACCGGTCTGCTCGAGGGTGTCGACGAAGTCGATCGTGGCCTGCGAGAGGTAGGGAACGCTCATCTTGTCGATCACGAGCCGTACCCCGAACTGCTCCTCGGCCTGGTCCTTCTCACCGATCTGGTCGTCGAGGTACATCGCGTAGCGCAGACCGGAGCATCCTCCGGGCTGCACGGCGACACGCAGTCCGATGTCGTCGCGGCCTTCCTCGGCGAGCAGTTCCTTAACCTTGCCCGCTGCGGTCTCGGTGAGCGTGATCATCGTTCCTCCGGTTGGTCGTCGGGGTGGCTTCCCCATGGTACCCGTCGGAGCTCCGAAACCCCAGCTTGAGGGGTCAGAGAGCCGCTCAGAGATCGAGACCTGGCAAGCCGTTGGTCCCGAGGATCAGGGAGATCGCACCACCGTGATGGCCCTCGTGCTCGATGAGGTGCCAGATGACCCACGCTCGCGTCGACGTGCCTTCATGGCCGTCACGAGGAAACCCGATCGCGAGATCGTCCGGTGTCCACCTTCGCAGGCACGCGTCGATCATCGTCCATGTCTGCTCGAGCGCATCGACGATCTCTGACGCGGTGCGGGGCCGGGTCTCGTCGTCTTCCCACCCTGCATCCGCCAGGGGCAGATCCGGCACCGTGGTGCTCTCGACGCGGAACATGTCCCGCATGGTTCCGTCGCCCTCACCGAGGACATCGTGGAACCAGTACGTGCGAGACCCGGCGATGTGGCCGGCGATCTGCCAGATGGCCCACTCGTGCGGAGCGGTTCGAAGAGCGAGCTGGTCAGGCTGCAGGTCGCGGAGAGCGGCCAACAGGAGACGCTGATGGTCTGCCCAGCCGGCGTAGAAGGTCTGGAGGATGGACGTGGGCGCCGACACGGACCCAAGGTACTCGGCGCTCACCTCGTGAAGTCGGCGACCGTGCCATGCGTGATGCGCTGCAGCTCGCCCGGGGGGATGGGGAAGACCCCGTCGGGCGTGCCCGCCGCGGCCCATACGACCTCGTGACGCAGGAGCCCGGGGTCGATGAACGTCTGTACTTCGGCATGGTGTCCGAGGGGCGGGGTTCCGCCGACGGCGAAACCGGTGGCGGTGCGCGCTTCCTCGGGCGTGGCGCGCCTCACTTCCGTCGCACCGACTGCTGCTGCGAGCTTCGCCTCGTCCACCCGGTTCGAGCCCGCGGTGAGCGCCAGCACCGGCACGTCGTCGGCCATGAAGACGAGCGACTTCACGATCTGATCGACCTCGCAGCCGATCGCGCGGGCGGCATCGGCGGCGGTCTTCGTGCCTTGGGGGAACCGACGGACGTCGGGCCGCAGACCGAGCGCCTCGGCGGCCTCGGTGAACCGCTCGATCGCACCGCTCACGGCGTCGTCCCGACCAGATCGTCGATCCGGCTCGCCATGTCGTCGGCAGCCTCGGTCAAGGCAGCGCGGGCCTCGGCGAGTGCGGCCTGCGGCCCGACCCGGTCGACGAGGGAGACGACCGGAACGCCCGGGTCGATGCTCGCACGGCCGCAGACGATGGCCACCGGCGTGCCGGCGAACCTGCACGCGTCCAGCACGCCCGCCGGCACCTTGCCGTGGAGCGACTGCGCGTCGAGTGAGCCTTCGCCGGTGATCACGAGGTCGGCCCGGGCGATGCGCTCGGCGAGACCGACCGCTTCCATCACCACCTCGACGCCCGGACGCAGGGTCGCGTCGCAGAAGGCCATGAGCCCGAACCCCAGCCCTCCTGCCGCGCCGGCGCCGGGTTCATCACGCAGCGCGACGCCGAGGTCGCGTGCGACCACCGAGGCCAGGCGATCGAGAGCGCGGTCCAGCGTCGCCACGTCGTCGGGCGTCGCTCCCTTCTGGGGACCGTAGACGGCGCTCGCTCCCGACGAACCGGTGAGCGGGTTGTCCACGTCGCAAGCGCCGGTGACCGAGACCCTCGCGAGCCCCGCATGCACCGTGGAACGATCGATCCGCCCCAGGCCTGCCAGGGCCGCCCCGCCGTCGGCGATCGGAACGCCCGACGCGTCGAGGAGGCCGACCCCCAGCGCCGATGCCATGCCGGCTCCGCCGTCGTTCGTCGCGCTCCCCCCGATGCACACGACCAGCCGATCGACACCCGCGTCGAGCGCAAGCGCCATGAGCTCCCCCGTTCCTCGCGTGCTGGTGTGCAGCGGATCCCGGTTGCCGCTGCCCAGCAACGCGAGACCGGACGCGCGGGCCATCTCGACGACCCCGAGCATCCCCTCAGGGGTCGACGCCAGTCCGAACGCTGCCTCGACCTCGTCGCCGAGGGGGCCGGAGACGGTCGCGGGCACGATCTGCCCGCCGAGGGCGTCGACGAGCGCGTCCATCGTTCCCTCGCCTCCGTCGGCCATCGGCACGAGGTCGAGGTCGTCATCCGGGCGCGTGCGGCGCCAACCGGCCGCGACCGCCTCGGCAGCCTCGGCGGCCGTGAGGGTGCCCCGGAACTTGTCGGGGGCCAC
>DASVGA010000407.1:0-2167 GCA_036379795.1 Actinomycetota bacterium
CCGACGAGCCCACCGGCAACCTCGACTCCCGCACCGGGCGGGAGGTGCTCGGCCTGCTCTCGGCCGCGAGCAGCCGCTACGGACAGTCGATCGCGACGGTCACCCACGATCCGATTGCGGCGAGTCACGCCGACCGCATCCTGTACCTCGCAGACGGACGCATCGTTCGCGACGCACCGAGATCGTCGGCGGAGGAGATCTCGTCGTACATGCTGTCGATGGAGGTCGCGGCCTGATGCGCACCCGAGTGAAGGATCAGTGGCCCACGCTGCTCGTCGCGGCCCTGGCGGGCACGTTCGGCGTCGCGCTGCTGCACGTGACCGGCATGCTGGCCGTGGCGATCGCGGCCGACGACGTCACGGGCGAGAGCGACACCGTCGCCCTCATGCTCGGGCTCGTCGCCACCGTCTTCATCGTCATCGCGGTGTACGTCAGTGCGGTCGTCACCGCCAACACGGTCGCCACCGTGGTCGCCGGACGTACGCGGCTCATCGCACTCCTGCGTCTCATCGGGTCGAGCGCTCGCGCGCAGCGCGTGCAGATCGCGCGGGAGGGACTGCTCATCGGGTTCGTCGGCGCCGTCATCGGCGTCGCAGCGGGCTCGGGCGTCGCCATTTCACTCGAGCGCGTGGCGGTTGCGACCGACCTGATGCCCGCGACGAACTACGACTACGCCAACATCGCGGTCGTGCTGCCAGCCGTCGCGGTGATCGTCACGACATGGCTCGCGTCGTGGGTGGGCTCGCGGCGCGTGCTTCGCGTGCGCCCGATCGAGGCGATCGGCGACGCGCACGAGCACGACCGCGAGGAGCTCGGCCGGCGACGCGTGCGCAACGTGTCGGCGGTGGTGCTCTTCGTGGTCGGTGTCGCGCTCCTCGTCGCGGGCATCCTCTGGGGGCTCACCGAGCCGTACGGGGTGCTCGTCGGCATGGCCGGCGGCATCCTCTCATTCACCGGCATCGTGCTCGGCGCCCACGTGGTGATGCCGCCCGTGCTGCGACTCGTCGGGCGTGCGCTCGGCACGTCCCCGGCGGCCCGATTGGCCGCGGAGAACGCCGTGCGCCACCCCGAGCGGAGCTCCCGCATGACGATCGGACTCGTCATCGGGGTCACGCTCGTCACGACCTTCGCGGTGACCGTGGAGTCGTACCGCGAGCTGATCCGTGCGGCGCAGCGTGCCCAGCCGGAGGTGTTTGCAGGCGTCGAGGAGATGCTCGACGTCACGGTCGCGGTCTTCACGGTGCTCATCGGCTTCAGCGCGCTGATCGCCGCGATCGGCATGGTGAACACGCTGTCGCTCAGCGTCATGCAGCGCAGCCGGGAGCTGGGTCTACTGCGGGCACTCGGGTTCGACCGGCGGCAGCTGCGCAGCATGATCATCGCGGAGAGCGCCGCACTCACGCTCGCGGCCACGGTGACCGGGATCGTGCTCGGATTTGGCTATGGCTGGGCCGGGGCGCAGTCGCTCCTCGGCGGCGCGCAGGGTGAGGGCGTGCTCGTGCTTCCCGGCATCCCGTGGGCGATGTTCGGCGGCCTGCTGGCCGCGGCGGGCGTACTGACGCTCGTCGCGTCCGTCGCCCCCACGCGTCGCGCCATGCGGGTCGCGCCGGTGGTCGCCCTGGCCGTCGAGTAGGGCCGTGTTAGCCTTGTCCCGTGCTTCACGGCCTGCTTCTCCTTAGCCGCCGCAGCGAGTCCTAACCCAGGCCTCCCTCGCTGCGGAGTTCGTCGTCGGCTGAAACCCACCCGCAGAGCGAGAAGAGCACCCCATGCAGAACACCCAGAAGCCGTCGGCGATGCCCGTGCATCGGTATCGCCCGTACCACGAGCAGTTCCAGGTCGAGCTGCCCGACCGCACGTGGCCGTCGAAGCGCATCACCGCCGCACCGCGCTGGTGCGCCGTCGACCTGCGCGACGGCAACCAGGCCCTCATCGACCCGATGAGCCCCGAGCGCAAGCGCATCATGTTCGACCTGCTCGTGCGCATGGGCTACAAGGAGATCGAGGTCGGGTTCCCGTCGGCCAGCCAGACCGACTTCGAATTCGTGCGCAGCCTGATCGAAGAGAACGCGATCCCCGACGATGTCACCATCCAGGTGCTCACGCAGGCCCGCGACCACCTCATCGAGCGCACGTACGAGTCGATCCGCGGCGCCAGGCAGGCGATCGT
>DASVGA010000408.1:0-7912 GCA_036379795.1 Actinomycetota bacterium
TGGTAGTCGTCCTCTTCCCAGCGGCCACCGGTCGCGTCGTAGTAGAAGAGCCGGCCGGCGTCGCGACGCTCCTCGAAACCCCCGAACAACGGGACCACCACGAGACCCTGCATCGCGAGAGGGAAGTTCTGTCGGATCAGCTGAGCGAGCCGATTCGCCTTGCCTTCCAACGACAAGCGGTCACCGGTGAGCTTCTCGTAGTGCTCCAGCTCCAGCTGGAACAGCCGGACCATCTCGACCGCCATGCCCGCGGCGCCGGCGATCGCGATCGCGGAGTAGTCGTCGGCGGCGAAGACCTTGCGCATCGTGTCGTCGGCCACCGTGTACCCGCTCGTGGCCCGCCGGTCTCCGGCGACGAGCACGCCGTCGGCGTAGATCAGCCCCAGCACCGTCGTGCCGTGGGCCACGCCGCTCGCGGCCTCGGCCGAGATCGTCTGTCGCAGGTGCGCGAGCTCGTCGGGGCGGGCGTCTCGGAGCAGGTCGACGAAGCTCGGGTTCGCGCCGAACGACGCGCCCGACAGAGGACGCAGCGGGTCGGTCACTCGCCGCCCTTCTGCACGTAGCTCTTGACGAACTCCTCGGCGTTCTCCTCGAGCACGGAGTCGATCTCGTCGAGGATGTCGTCCATCTCTTCCTTGAGTTCGGACGCCTTGGACGACGGCTGGACCTGCCCGGCGTCGGCGTCGCGCTCGTCGCCACCACCGCCCTTGTGCTGGACCTTCTTCTGCTCCTGCTCCTGGGGCACGGGTACGGCTCCTTTCGGTGCGACCTATCCTACCCGGGGGTTTCGGAACGTTCGGCTTAGGCCTGAAGCTCGGGCGCAGAGGCCGACAGCCGCTCAGCTCTGCAGCTTCGCGACGAGCGATGCCGCGTCGTCGCTCGTCGTCAGGAGCTCTTCGACGTGCGCCTTCGTTCCTCGGAGAGGCTCGCGCATCGGTATGCGCTGCAAGGCGTCGGCGCCGGTGTCGATGATCAGTGAATCCCATGAAGCCGCCGCGATCGCGTCGGGGAACTTCTCGATGCACCGACCCCGGAAGTATGCGCGCGTGTCGACCGGCGGGTTCATGATGGCCGTCTCCACCTCGTCGTCGGTGGTGAGGCGTTCGACCTTGCCGCTGCTCTCGAGGCGGTAGTAGAGACCCTTGTCGCGGCGCACGTCATGGTATTGCAGGTCGATCGCCCGGAGCTTCGGATCGTTCCAGCTGAGCTCGTCGCGATCGCGATAGGCCTGCAGCACGCGGTGCTTGGCGACCCAGTCGAGCTCACGATGCAGCGTGAACGGGTCGGTCTCGAGGGCCGCGAGCACGGCCTCCCATCGGTCGAGCACCTCACGGTGCTCGGGCGTGTCGTCCTCACGCTCGACGTACTTCTTCGCGTGCTCGAGGTATTCCCACTGCAGCTGCACCGCGTTCACGCGCCGCCCGTCGGCCAGCGCGACCTCGCGTGTGCAGGTCAGGTCGCGTGAGATCTCGTGCAGCGCTTGCACCGGGCTCACGATGGTGAGGTCGGGAAGGGCCCGGTCCTCGATCATCTTCAACACGATCGCGGTGGTGCCGATCTTGAGGAAGGTCGCGACCTCGCAGAGGTTGGCGTCGCCGACGATCACATGCAGCCGGCGGTACCGCTCGGGATCGGCGTGCGGCTCGTCGCGGGTGTTGATGATCGGCCGCTTGAGGGTCGTCTCCAGGCCGACCTCGGTCTCGAAGAAGTCCGCTCGCTGGGTGATCTGGAAGAGCTCACGTCCGCGATCGTCCCACGGGGCTTCGGCGCCGACCTTGCCTGCCCCCGTGAACACGATGCGTGACACGAAGAACGGCGTCAGGTCTCGCACGATGTCACCGAACGGCGTGGCGCGATCGACGAGGTAGTTCTCGTGGGTGCCGTAGCTGTTGCCCTTGCCGTCGGAGTTGTTCTTGTAGATCGACAACGGCGGCGCGCTCGGCATGGCCGTCGCCACCTCGTGCATCGAGCGCTCGAGGATGCGCTCCCCCGCCTTGTCGTGGATCACGAGCTCGCGTGGGGTGAGGCACTCGGGCGTCGAGTACTCGGGGTGTGCGTGGTCGACGTAGTAGCGCGCCCCGTTGGGCAGGATCACGTTCGCGAGCCCGAGATCCTCGTCGCTGCCTTCGCGTCCGGGAGCCGGTTCGAACCCGCGAGCGTCACGCAGGGGGGACTCCTGCTCGTAGTCCCATCGGATGCGGCGGAGCGACCCCGCGTAGGTCGAGATCAGCAGCGACGACGACAGCACCGGGTTGAAGTCGGGGGCTCCGACCGCGGCGATGCCGTACTCCGTCTCGGTCCCGAAGACCTTGGCGATGGCCACGCGGCCACCCTACAGGTACTGACCCGCGTTCACGCGCTCGACCTGGCGGCCGTCGCCGTCGTGACCGAGCAGCGTGCGAACGTACACGATGCGCTCGCCTTTCTTGCCGGAGATGCGCGCCCAGTCGTCGGGGTTCGTCGTGTTCGGCAGGTCCTCGTTCTCCTTGAACTCGTCGCGGATCGCGGTGAGCAGGTCTTCGGACTTGATGCCCTTGTCGCCCATCGACAGGAAGCGCTTGATCGCGTCCTTCTTCGCGCGACGCACGATGTTCTCGATCATGGCGCCCGAGTTGAAGTCCTTGAAGTACAGGATCTCCTTGTCGCCGCTCGCGTAGGTGACTTCGAGGAACCGGTTGCGGTCGTTCTGCTCGTACATCTGCTCGACCGTCTTCTCGATCATGCGGAAGCACGCCTGCTGCGCGTCTCCCCCGTAGCGCGCGACCTCGTCGGGATGGATCGGCACGACCGGGTGCAGGTACTTCGACATGATGTCGGCTGCTTGCTGCTGGTTCGGCCGCTCGATCTTGATCTTCACGTCGAGCCGGCCCGGCCGCAGGATCGCGGGGTCGATGAGATCCTCGCGGTTCGAGGCGCCGATCACGATCACGTTCTTGAGCGTCTCGACCCCGTCGAGCTCGCTGAGCAGCTGGGGCACGATCGTCGACTCGACGTCGCTCGAGATGCCGGTACCGCGCGTGCGGAAGATCGAGTCCATCTCGTCGAAGAAGACGATGACCGGCAGGCCTTCCTCGCTGCGCTCCTTGGCGCGGATGAAGATCTCGCGGATCTGGCGCTCGGTCTCCCCCACGTACTTGTTGAGCAGCTCGGGCCCCTTCACGTTCAGGAAGTAGCTCCGCGCGTCGTCGCGTCCTGCTCGTTCGGCGACCTTCTCGGCGAGCGACTTCGCCACCGCCTTCGCGATCAACGTCTTGCCGCAGCCCGGAGGGCCGTACAGCAGCACGCCCTTCGGTGCTTCGAGCTGGTGCTCGGCGAACAGCTCTGCGTACAGGAAGGGAAGCTCCACCGCGTCGCGGATCGAGTCGATCTGACCCTCGAGACCCCCGATGTCCTCGTAGCTCACGTCGGGGATCTCCTCGAGCACGAGCTCCTCGACCTCTTCCTTCGGAAGCAGTTCGGTCGCCACGCCCGCCCGCACGTCGAAGAGCACGTTGTCACCGGCACGCACATGTGTGGTGAGCAGCTGTCCTGCCAGATGCGCGACGTACTCCTCGTCGCCTCGCCCGACCACGATCACGCGATCGTCACCCAGACGGTCCTTGACCTTCACGACCTCGCCGGCGCGATCCGGCTCGAGCACCTCGACGACGTTCAGCGACTCGTTCAGCACGACCTGCGCCCCGGGGCGGAACGCTCGCTCGTCGATGTCGGGAGCGGGCATCACGCGCATCTTGCGGCCCGCCGTGAACACGTCGATCGAGCCGTCGTCGTTGCTGGTCAGATACACGCCGAACGACGCGGGCGGCTGCGAGAGCTTCTCGACCTCTTCGGCGAGCGCCTCGATCTTGTCCCGCTCGGCGCGCAACGCGTCGGCGAGCTTCTGGTTCTGCGAGACGGCGCGATCGAGCTGTCCTCGGGTCTCGATGAGCTTCTCCTCGAGCACCGTGACCTGTCGCGGCGCGTTCGTGAGCCGCCGGCGCAGCAGGCCGACCTCTTCCTCCAGGAACTTCACCTGGCTCTGCAGCTCGTGCACCTGCGCGTCGTAGCGTTCGACGCGCTCTCGATCCACCATCGGTGACACCTCCAGCGGGGTAAGGCCGGATGGTACCTCCGGTCGCCCCGGTTCCCGTGGAGCCCGTGTCGAGTCTCCTACCCCATTGATACGGAAGTTCTCGGCGAACGTGTAATGCCCATTCCCGGGTAGTTCTGCACATGGAAACGGTACCGCCCGAGGCGGACACCGCGGTTCAGGCTTCTCGGCGCGCGACCGTGATGAAACCGGTATGCCCCACCATGCGATGATCGGGACGCACGCTGCGCTCGGTCACGTGCCACCCGCGCTTCAGCGTCTCGAAGGTTTCCACATGCTGGAAGCCGTTGCCGGGCAACGCGAGCACGAGCTGCTGCACCTGCATCACGGTAGGAAGGTACGCGCAGACGACGCCCCCGGGCTCCAACACGGTGGCGAGCGCCGGCAGCGGTGCCCACGGCTCCGGCATGTCGAGCACGGCACGGTCGAAGGGCTCCCCGGTGCTCCTGACGTCGGATAGATCTCCGCGCCGAAGATCCACGGTGTCGGGCACCTTGCCGAAGAACGCTTCGATGTTCTCGATGGCCTTGTCTCGATGTTCGTCCCGCAGCTCGTACGACACCACCGTTCCTCGATCGCCCGCCGCGCGGCAGAGCGCCATCGTCAAGGCACCCGACCCGGTGCCCGCTTCGAGCACCCGAGCGCCGGGGAACACGTCGGCATACATCAGGATCGGCCCGATGTCCTTCGGGTACACCACCTGGGCGCCCCGCGGCATCTTCAGCACGAAGTCGGCGAATCGGGGGCGGAAGGCGACGAGCACCATGCCTCGTGACGTCTCCAGGCGTGTGCCTTCGATCGCACCGATCAACGCGTCGTGGGCGAGCGTGCCGCTATGCGTGTGGTAGGTGCCGCCGGCCTGCAGCGTGAAGAGGTACGTGCGGTCCCGCTGGTCGATGAGCAACACGCGATCGCCGGGCCCGAACGCTCCGGTCGGGGTGGGAAGGGTCACCCACCAAGGCTAGCGCACGGGATGCGCGCCACCTCCGGGTCAGGGGATGTCGACCGGCAGTGGCCGCGCCGCGAGCTCAACCTCGACGGTACGGGTGCTGCCCCCGTTCTCGACGAGCTCGATCGAGACGCGGTCGCCCGGCGCCAACCCGTCGAGCACGGCACCGAGATCGTCGGGCGATCGCACGGCCTGCCCGTCGACCGCGACGATCACGTCGCCTTGTCCGATGCCGACATCGTCGGCCGGGCCGTCGGCGAGGGTCCCCACCACATAAGCACCCGTCTCGGCGTCGACTCCCTGCTGGAAGCGCAGGTCGGGCGTGATCGCCGTCGTGGATACCCCGAGGTAGCCGGTGGGGGCGAGCGGCTCCTCGATCGAGGACATGATCGTGTCCCGAACGAACGCGATCTTGATCGCGAACCCGATGTTCTCTGCGGTCCTGGTGCCGGCCGAGTTGATGCCTACCACCCGCCCCGTCATGTCGACGAGGGGTCCCCCAGAGTTGCCGGGATTGATCGCCGCGTCGCTCTGGATGACGCTCGGGTAGGTTCGGGCGGGGATCGGACCTTGCGGCGTCTGGATCGTTTCGCAGGATCCACAGTTCGGGTCCGGCACCTCGATCGTGCGATCGAGCGACGACACGATCCCGCTCGTGACGGTGGGACCGCCTTCCAGGCCCAGGGCGTACCCGAGCGCCACGACACGCTGGCCGAGACGCAGGCCGTCGGAGTCCCCGAGCGGCACGGTCGGCAGCCCTTGCGCATCGATGTCGAGCACCGCGAGATCGTTCAGACAGTCGGCACCGATGAGCCTGGCCTCGTACTCGGTTCGCTCGGCGTCCGACAAGAAGACGGTGAGCCTCGAGCCACCTTCGACGACGTGGCAGTTCGTCACGATCACGCCATCGGAGCGCACGATGAAGCCCGTACCCACTCCCTGACCCGACGTGCCGTCGGCCTGATACACGTCGGTCGTTACGTTCACGACCGCCGGAAGCACCCGTTGCACGACGGCCGCGACGGGTTCCTTCCCGGGGTCGATGGGCTCCGCCGACACGCTGGAGTTCAGCTCTGCGATCGGGTCCGGAGTGGTCGTGTCGCCGAGGGACAGCGAGCACGCGCTGGACACGAGCGCCACCGCAGCGATCAGGATCATCGTTCGTCTCATCGAGGGGTTCCTCCCGTTCGAGGGTACGACGTCACACGCCTGATTCGATACCCCGACGCCGGGGGGTTCAGGCCCATGAACGACCAGATGTGACGATGATGTTCCCGATCGAGCAGGGGACCCGTGCGAGGGCCTACGTCGCGAGCGGTCCCGAGGGCTTCTCCTTGCGCGGGTCGACGAACGGGATGGCCGCGGTCGAGCCGGTGAGGTGCTCGCCGTCCTCGGTCTCGACGTCGAGGTGGTGGCCTGGCTCCGCGAGATCGATCGGCACCCACACGTACCCGATGTTCTTCTTCAGCCCCGGCGACCAGACCGCGTCGGTCATGTGCCCGACCTGCTTCCCGTTCGATGACACGGCCCAGTACTCCGACATCTCGGCCCGCAGCTCGTCGCCGTCGAGCTCGATGCCCACCAGCTTGCGATCGACCCCCTTGGTCCGGAGCTCCTCGAGCGCGGCCTTGCCGATGTAATCCTGTGGCTGGTCTTCGACGAGGCGCTCCAACCCCATCACGTGGAACGGGGTGTCGCCGAGGCGGATGTCGGAGCCGTAGTTGAAGATGCCGGCTTCGATGCGACGGGCCTCACAGGGCGCGATCGGGCGGATGTCGAACTCCTCGCCGGCGGTGGCGATCGCGTTCCAGAGCTCGTCGCCCTTCGAACGGTCGAGCAGGTTGACCTCGAATCCCGGGATCGCGGTCCACCCGGTGCGGCTGATCACGACCGGGATGCCGGCGATGTCGAACTCCTCGATCCAGTAGTACTTGATGTCGTAGATCGCCGATCCCACGAGCTTCTCGAGGGTCTTCGCCGCCATGGGTCCTTGCACCTGCATCGGGTGCACCTCGGGCGTGGTCACCTCGACATCGAGCCCGCTCGAGGCCGCCACGCCGAGGGCGTACAGGCCCGCATCGGAGTCAGCGAGCTGCATCCACCACCGGTTCTCCCCCACGTGCAGCAGCACGGGATCGTTCACGATGGAGCCGTCGGGCCCGGTGACGAGCATGTACTTGCCCTGCTTCACGGCGCACCTGGTGAGATCACGGCACGTGATCATGTCGATCAGGCGGTCGGCATCGGGCCCGCTCACCTCGATCGTCCGCTCGACGCCGACGTCCCACATCGTCACGCCGTTGGCGAGCACCCAGTACTCCGTCTCCGGATCGTCGAAGTACGCGGGCAGGTACATGTGGTTGTAGATGTCGTAGGAGGTGCAGCCCGCTCGCCTCGTCGCGTGGAAGAACGGAGACTGCCGGTACCAGGGGCCGAAGTAGAGGGTGGCGCTCTTCTCCAGCATCTCCTGTCGCTCGTTGACCATGACGAAGCCTCCCGCGGCGTCTCGAGGCCGGGCCGAGCGCCCGAGCACAGGACTGAATCATGATTCAAACGGCGATCGGGATGCAAATCGGCCTTGGCCCGCTACCTGGGCAGCGATCGCTGAACAGAGACTCAGGGCGCAGGCGGATGACGGGCGTCAGGAGATGGGGATCGTCTTCTTCGGGTCGACGAAGGGCATCTCCACCACGGTGGCGTTGCGATCGCCCCACTCGGTGGAGACCTGAACCGACGAACCCAGCTCACCGAGGTCCTTCGGGACCCAGGCGAAGCCGATGTTCTTCTCGAGCCGCGGAGAGTAGATCGCCGACGTGACCTTGCCGACCTCAGCCCCGCCCGACGAGACCGGCCATTTCACGTTGTTCAGGGCC